>NZ_JBGMEK010000005.1:0-144012 GCF_041447265.1 Microbulbifer epialgicus | reverse complement strand
AGGGGTCGAACCTGTGACCTACGGCTTGTAAGGCCGTCGCTCTCCCAACTGAGCTAACCACCCCGCGTCAGGAGCTGCGTATCTTAATGATATTCTCTTCTGCGTCAATGTCTTTTTTGAATTTTTTTTTGTCTTTCAATGAGTTAAGAGGTTTAACTGTGAGATAGCGGGCATGTCCGGCAAGAGGTGACGCTGTTATAATCGGCGAAATTTCCCTTGGATGAAGCGTGAGAGAAGCTGTGAGACAAAAGAATTGGCTAGGCCAAATCCTTTTAGCAATGGCGGCTCTGTGTCTGTCCGTTGCGGTGCAGGCGGTAGTAGAGACTGAAAAGCTATCTTCCCCGGAGCTGGAGGCGCGCTATCGGGTACTGATTGAGGAAATGCGCTGCCCAAAGTGCCAGAACCAGAATTTGGCTGAGTCAGATGCATCCATTTCTGCGGATTTGCGTCGTGAGATTCGCCGACTACTGGAAGAGAGTTTCACAGATAAAGAAATTGTCGACTACATGGTGGCGCGTTATGGGGATTTTGTTCTCTACCGCCCCCCAGTGCAGGGCAACACTTTGGCACTTTGGCTGGCCCCGGGTGTGTTCGCACTGGTTGGCCTTTTGGCGTTGATCATCATTGTGATGCGTTCCCGCAGTGGGACCGGCGCACGCCAGGACGATGGCAGCGGGGCCCTGACTGAGGATGAGCGGCGCAAGCTGAAGAAGTTGCTGGGTGAGGACCCCTGCGATTTGAATGATGATGGGAAGAAGATAAATGATTGATATCTGGTTTGGTTTGGCAGCCCTATTGCTGTTGCTGGCTCTTGTCTTCCTGTTGCCGGGACTGAGAGCTGTCGGCGCGCGACGCTCTGGAGGAGCCAAGCGAGAAGTTTTGGCAGAACTCTACCGCGAGCGCGCCCGAGAGTTGCAAACTGCTGTGCAGAGCGGGGCTATGGATGAAAAACAGTTTGCCGAGCTTGAGGCGGAAATGGCCCGTGAGCTTCTCAGTGCCCAGGAAGAGGTTCAGTCCTCAGCACCTTCCAGGCGCGGTGCGGGCGTTTTACTCGGCTTGGCGGTGTTAGTACCGGTGGTGACGGCCGGAGCTTATATGATGTCCGATCGGCCCGGTGAAGTGGCGCTCTATCGGGAAATACTGGCTAGCCAGCAGGGGCAGACAGACGCAGAAATTGAAAAGAGAATCACCAGTCAGCTCAAAGCGCGTATTGAAAGCCACCCTGAAGACTTGAGTACTCGTTATGTATTGGCGCAAAGGTTGCTGGTAAGCGGAGATATTGCCGGTGCCGTTGAAGCCTATCGCTTTGTGGTGGAGCGGGAGCCTCAGGCGGCCTCTGTAAAAGCCGAGTTAGCTCAGGCGCTATTTTTCGCTGGCGGTTCAAAAATAACTGAGGAAATTCGCCTGTTGATTGGGCAGGTCCTTGAATCCCAGCCGGGTAATGGCACGGCGTTGGGGTTGGCGGGGATAGCTGCCTACGAGGATAAGGAATACCGTAAAGCACGTGAGCATTGGCAGGCTGCTTTGCAACAGTTGGCACCAGGGTCGGCCGCTGCTGAAGCCCTTGCTGCGGGTGTAGCCCGAGCGGAAAAGGCGTTGGCGGATGCTGGTGAGTCGGTAGTTGTTGCCCGGAACTCTGGTGAAAGGGCAGGCCCTGAGATCCGCGTCCAGGTTAGTTTGGACAGCAGTGTCGAGGCTGAGGCTTCAACGCCTGTGTTTATCTACGCTCGCAGTGCTGAAAGCCCAATGCCCCTGGCGATCGTACGACTGACCGCCAGCCAGTTGCCAGCGGAGGTGGTTCTGGATGAATCTCGTGCGATGATGCCGGGCCGTTCTATTTCCACGGTGGATTCCGTTCAGTTGGTCGCGCGCCTGGCACTGCAAGGCGATGCCCGTCCAGCTGCTGGGGATTGGCAGGGCACTATTAAAGCCCTACCAAAATCCAGCTGGAATAAAGCGCAGTCTATTACCATCGACGAGAAGTTGTAATAGGCGAAGTTATGGAGTCTTACGGCTCCATTCACTGTCGCCGAAAGATGATAGTTTGGTCAGTAATTTCTCACTTTGAATTGTGTTGTATTGCGGCCTGAGAACTTGTTTGCGTCTAAATGGTCACAGGCGCGTGAGGTAATGTCGTGAGAGGTTTGTGGTTGTTAATGGGATCTTTGCGGCCTATCGCGTTGGCCTTGAGTACCAGTTGCAGCTATAAAGCGATCTTGACTTGACCACTGGCCATTCCGGCCGATAATCCGCTTGAAAAGTAACTGTGAAGAATTGCGCTGAAAGCCCAGGCAGCGCCATGTACACTTGAGTGTTTGGTGATCGGGCCGGCAAAGATAAAAAATACCGAGTTTAAGAATACATGCGTCTGAAGTGCATCAAACTTGCGGGCTTCAAGTCCTTTGTTGACCCCACCACCGTCTATTTCCCTACAAACCTGAACTCGGTGGTAGGCCCCAATGGATGTGGTAAATCGAACACCATTGATGCCGTGCGCTGGGTAATGGGCGAATCGTCAGCAAAGAATCTGCGCGGCGACTCCATGACGGACGTTATTTTTAATGGCTCCAGTGGGCGTAAACCCGTGGGACAAGCGTCTATTGAATTGGTTTTTGATAACTCTGCGGGCAAACTCTCCGGAGCCTACGCTTCCTTCACCGAGGTTTCTGTCAAGCGCAAAGTAACTCGCGAGGGACAGAATAATTATTATCTCAATGGTGAGAAATGTCGCCGCCGGGATGTGACAGACCTGTTCCTGGGAACCGGTCTCGGCCCGCGCAGTTATGCGATTATCGAGCAGGGCATGATCTCCAAGTTGATCGAGGCCAAGCCGGAAGAACTGCGCGTTTATATCGAAGAAGCCGCCGGCATTTCCAAGTATAAAGAGCGCCGCCGCGATACTGAAAATCGCATGCGCCGGACCAATGAGAATTTGGAGCGCCTCACTGATATTCGCGATGAGCTTGATCGCCAGCTGTCCCGCCTGGAGCGGCAGTCCGCGGCAGCGGAGAAGTACAGTCGCTTTAAAGAGGAAGAGCGCAGCCACAAGGCGAATTTACAAGCCCTTAAGTATCGTGAACTCAATGATCAAAATACGGCTAAACAACAACAAATCGGCGAGCTTGAACTGACGGTTGAAGAGTTGGTCACCCGGCAGGTGAGCTGTGATACCGGCATCGAACAGAAGCGTGTTGGCTACCACGAGTTATCCGACAGTTTCAACGAGGTGCAGGGCCGTTTTTACGCTGTTGGTGGTGATATTGCACGCCTTGAGCAGAGTATTGCCCACGCTCGTGAACGTTCCACTCGCCTGCACTCCGATTTGGCGCAGACTGAACAGGAGTTCCGCGAAGCGGAGACCAATCTGGAGGTGGATCGAGAAAAGGCTGCCCAGTTCGAGGAAGAGCTGGAAGTCATTGTGCCGGACATGGAAATGGTCCTCGCCGCTGAAGAGGAGTCCGCCAGTGGCTTGCTCGAGGCCGAAGAGCGAATGCGCAATTGGCAAAATGAGTGGGATCAGTTTAACCAGGGGGCTTCCGGTTCCCGCCAAAAGGCTGAGGTACAACAATCTCGTATCCAGCACCTGGAAACTTCAGGGCAGAGGCTACTTGAGCGCATCAATAAGCTTGTCACTGAGCAATCCGGCCTGCAGGTCTCCGAGGATGATGAAGAGGCCTTGCAGCTGAACGAGCAGCTCGCCGAGATGGAAATGCAGGCTCAGGAGCGCCGTGAAGAGACTGCGGAGCGACGCGAATCCCTGGATGGGTTGCGCTCCCGTGAGCACGAATTGGCAACGGATCTTGATCAATTACGCCTGCAACTGCAGACCAATCGCGGCCGCCAGGCCTCCTTGGAGGCGTTGCAGCAGGCTGCACTCGGGCGGGGCAAGGCTGTCGAAAGTTGGTTGCAGCAGCAATCCCTGGTTGATAAGCCGCGTCTCGCCGATCAGATACAGGCCCAGCCTGGATGGGAAACTGCCGTTGAAACAATACTGGGAGCACAGTTACAGGCGGTTTGCGTAGATCAGCTCGATAGCCTTGCGGAAGGGCTGGCCCAACTGCGAAGCGGTCAGGCAGTATTTGTTGACGGGGCCACTGTGGCCGAGCCTTCCGCCAATACATTGCCGGCGTTGGCCAGTGTGGTGCAAGGGCCGGCCTCTCTCACGGGCCTGCTTTCTGGTATTTACACTGCTGAAGGCCTCACTGAGGCATTGGCAAAGCGCGCCGGATTGTTGGCCCATGAATCGATCGTAACTCGCGATGGCCTCTGGGTGGGCCCCAACTGGTTGCGGGTGAGTCGGGCCAGTGATGCGGAATCGGGGGTGCTTGCCCGCAAGCAGGAGCTTGAGGCACTGGTGCAGGAAATCGCCTTGTGTGAGGAGCAGATTGAAAATCACAGTGAGCAGTGTGAGTCTTTACGTAGTCAGGCAACAGAGCTAGAGCATGCGATTGAGCAGGCGCGTATGGACTCCGAGCAGCTCGGTCGCCGCGAAGCGGAGCTGCGCAGCCAGTTGTCTGCCCGCCGTGCTCGTGCAGAGCAGATGAGTGAGCGCCGCACCCGTATTGAGCAGGAAATTACCGAGGTGCGTGAGCAGCAGGAACTTGAGGGAGAGTCCCTTTCCGAAGCGCGACTACTGCTGCAGGAGGCAGTGGAAGCGATGAGCGAAGATACTGATCGTCGTGAAACGCTAATGGCACGCCGCGAGGAATTGCGCGAAGCTTTAGATGCCGCACGTCAGCGCGCCCGTGAGGATAAGGACCGCGCTCACGAGTTGGCCATGCGTGAACAGTCAGTGCGCACACAAATGGTGTCCCTGGAGCGCACCCTGCAGGTGATGAACGAACAGCTTGAGCGGTTGCGTTCGCGTCGCACTCAGTTGCAGGAGCAAATGGCTGAGACCGAGGACCCCTCCCAGGATTTCCAGGCAGAGCTGGAAGAGAAACTGGGCGAGCGTATCGAAGTGGAAACGGAACTGGCTGAGGCGCGAAAGAAGCTCGAAGAGGTGGAGACTGGTCTGCGTGAGCAGGAGCAGGAGCGCCATAAGATAGAAGCGGCCTTGCAAGGCGTGCGCGCTCAGCTGGAGCAGGAGCGCCTCGCCGCGCAAACACTGGAAGTGCAGCGTAATGGTCTGGTTGAGCAGCTGCGTGAGAGTGATCACGATGTGGCGCTGTTGCTGGAACAATTGCCTGGTGACCTGACTATCGCCCAGGTGCAGGAAGATTTAGAACTGGTGGCTGCGCGCATCTCGCGTCTGGGGCCGATTAATCTCGCGGCCATCGATGAATATAAACAGGAGTCAGAGCGTAAGAACTACTTGGATCGCCAGCATGGGGATTTGATGGATGCGCTGGAGACTCTGGAAAATGCAATCAAGAAAATCGACAAGGAGACGAGAACCCGCTTCAAGGAGACCTTTGATCAGGTTAATGCGGGGCTGCAGGAACTCTTTCCGAAAGTATTTGGGGGCGGTAACGCTTACCTGGAACTCACTGGCGAAGATCTGCTCGATACCGGAATTGCGATCATGGCTCGCCCACCGGGCAAGCGTAACAGTACCATTCACCTGCTATCCGGTGGGGAAAAGGCACTTACAGCGATCGCCCTGGTTTTCTCAATTTTTCGCCTGAATCCCGCACCTTTCTGTATGCTGGATGAGGTGGATGCTCCTCTCGATGACGCTAACGTAGGTCGCTACGCACGAATGGTTAAAGAAATGTCAGAACACGTTCAGTTCATCTATATTACCCACAATAAGATCGCAATGGAGATGGCGGATCAGCTATTGGGTGTGACCATGCATGAGCCGGGCGTGTCACGTCTGGTGTCGGTGAATGTGGAAGAAGCCGCTGAGCTGGCTTCCGCATAAGGGCGTAAAAGGAGAGGCGCTTAATAATGGATAACTGGCTGGTTACAATCCTTGTGGTAGTTCTGCTTGTAGCGGTGCTGGATGGTGTGCGCCGCGCGATTTTACGGCAACGGGCAGCAGTGAAAGTATCCCGGAATTTATCCAAGGCGATGCAGTCCGAGGTGGATAGCGAGGCGGATCCTGTTTCCAGGGTGAAGTCAGCTCCCCAGGCTGCGGACACTTCGAAAGATCCCCTTGAAGAGCAGAAGCAAAGGCCTGCAAATAGCGAATTGCCTGGACAGGTGCGGGTGGTTCAGCGTCGCGCAATGGAAGATGCCCTGCACGTAAATCGCCAGGTACAGGAGAGCTTTATCTCCTCGCGTAAACCCCTGGCCGGTAGCTCGCCACAACGCAAGGTGCAGGAGCAGGGCATGCTGGACCTTGAAGATCAAGTCCCCACGCTGATGGAATCTATCAGCGAGGAGCAGCGCTTTGAGCCAAAGCTGAATGAATCCGAAAGTCTCGAAGCGTTCAAGGATGGGAAAGCTGCCGCTACGCCTTCCCGCGACCCCAACGAGGAACTGTTGGTACGGCGTGAGCCCGGCCCGCAAAAGCCATCGGCCGAGGAATATTCCGAGGATAATACCCCTGTGCGTGACGAGGTATTAGTGATTAATGTGATGGCACAGGAAGGGGACTACTTTGAGGGCAATGACCTCCTGCGGGTGATGGTTGCTTCAGGTATGCGTTTTGGTGAGATGAATATTTTCCACTACCACGAAGGTGGTGGTGCTGAGGGCGCGGTTATTTTTAGCCTGGCCAATATCGTAGTGCCCGGTGTATTTGATTTGGCACAGATGGAGGAATTTGCGACTCCGGGTGTCAGTCTGTTCCTGGCGTTGCCGGTTGAGGGAGAGGCGATCAAAGCATTTGATCAGCTGCTGTCCACTGCTTATAAAATTGCGGAACTGCTAGGTGGTGAGCTTAAGGATGAACACCGCAGTGTTTTTACCGCGCAAACTGCCGAACATTACCGCCAGCGTGTGGTGGAATATCAGCGTCGCCGGGCCCTGGCCATGGCGCAAAATTAATCGAGAACGCGGCCCCTTTTTTATTATTGTTTATTTGTAACGGCGGCCCCAGGCCGCGGCTGAACTCCCTGGAGGCTCGGTCGCGAACTGGGGCCGCTGTTGCATTTGAATTCAAGTTTTCTTTCTTAGTTAATCCGTTTTTTACTTGAACAGTCGATGACCACACAAGCTATTCCTAAACAGATACGTGAGCGGGTGCAGGAGCTGCACGAGCTTCTGCAGTGGGCCAATTACCAATATTACGTATTGGATGATCCTGAATTACCGGATGCGGAGTATGACCGTCGCTTGCGGGAATTACAGGACATTGAGCAACAGTTCCCGGTATTACGGACTCAGGACTCGCCAACCCAGCGGGTTGGTGCCGAACCTCTGTCATCGTTCAAAGAGGTGCGTCATGAAGTACCAATGTTGTCGCTCGACAACGCTTTCAGCGATGAAGAATTGTTGGAGTTTGATCGCCGTGTGTGTGAGCGCTTGAACAGTAAGGGCGCCATTGAGTACGCCTGCGAGCCAAAGCTTGATGGCATTGCCATCAGTCTACTGTACCGTGATGGTATTCTCGAGCGTGCGGCTACTCGCGGTGATGGCACCACTGGGGAAGATATTACGCAAAATGTACGTACCGTGGGGTCGGTACCTCTGCGCTTGCGCCGGGGGAAAGGGATTGCAGCGTTGCCGGCAGTGCTTGAGGTTCGTGGTGAAATCTATATGCCGAAAACGGGTTTTGCCGAGTTGAATCGCAAAGCGGCTGCTGCTGGTGACAAGTTGTTCGTCAATCCACGAAATGCTGCTGCGGGCAGTTTGCGCCAATTGGACTCCCGTATCACGGCACAGAGGCCCCTGGAGCTTTGTGTCTACGGTACCGGCTTGGTGGAGGGGGCAACACTGCCTGAGGAGCATGTAGCAACTCTTGAGTTACTCGGGCACTGGGGCTTCCGTATTAACAGTGAGATGCGTTTGGCGGCGGATATTCATGCCTGTGTTGAGTATCACAGGGAGTTGGGTGAGAAGCGCGAGAGTCTGCCCTACGAAATCGACGGAATCGTTTTCAAAGTCAATAGCATTCCCTTGCAGCGTCGTTTGGGATTTGTTGCGCGAGCACCTCGTTGGGCCATGGCTTACAAGTTTCCGGCACAGGAGGAGATGACCGAACTTTTGGATGTGGAATTCCAAGTGGGGCGCACTGGGGCGGTGACTCCGGTGGCGAGACTTAAGCCGGTATTTGTCGGCGGTGTGACGGTGTCGAATGCAACCCTGCACAACCGCGATGAAATCCAGCGTCTTGGGGTTATGATCGGTGATACCGTTGTTATTCGTCGCGCTGGCGACGTAATTCCCCAAGTAGTTTCTGTGGTGGAGAGCAGGCGTCTGAACAAAGCGCGCGCAATTGAATTTCCCACCCATTGCCCGGTATGTGACTCACCGGTGGAATCCACACCGGGTGAGGCGGTGGCCCGTTGCAGTGGCGGCCTGATCTGTAGCGCTCAGCGCAAACAGGCAATAAAGCACTTTGCTTCACGCAAGGCAATGGATATCGATGGCCTCGGCGATAAGCTGGTTGAGCAACTGGTGGATGAGGGTTTATTGCACTCGGTTTCCGGCCTTTACCATCTCGATCTCAAGCAGTTGGCTGGGCTTGAGCGTATGGGGCAAAAGTCTGCACAAAACCTGCTGGATGCTCTTGAGCGCAGCAAAGACACCACTCTACCCAAATTTCTGTATGCACTCGGTATTCGCGAAGTGGGCGAGGCGACAGCGCGCAATTTGGCCCGGCATTTCGGCGCTTTAGAAGGCTTGATGGCCGCCGATGAAGAGGCGCTCCAGGAAGTGGAGGATGTGGGCCCGGTGGTGGCGCATTTTGTTGCAGAGTTTTTTAAGCAGCCCCACGCCCAAGAAGAAATTGAGGCACTGCGCCAGGCTGGCGTGCACTGGCCAGCAGAGGAGAGCGATGGTGCCGAGCAACCTCTGTCAGGTCAGACCTGGGTGCTGACCGGTAAACTGGAAACACTGTCCCGTAGCGAAGCTAAGGAGTACCTGCAGGGTCTCGGCGCCAAGGTAGCTGGCAGTGTTTCCGCTAAAACCAATCATGTTGTAGCAGGTCCGGGTGCCGGTTCTAAATTAAACAAGGCTCGGGAGCTGGATATTCCAGTGATGGATGAGGAGGGCCTGATGGAAATGTTGCGTGAGCGGGGCTTTGATATTTAATTTTAAGATCGCGAGCACTGTGAAGTAGTGCTCTCTTATGCTGTTAAGCACTGCCACTAAACCCCGGTAAAATAGACGAAACTTTGAGCAACTCAGGGGATCGTCCATAGGGTGTGGCTTTCTGTTCACTTCGCCATTAAAGTGCAACCCCTAGATCTTTTTTGCCCTGGGTACCTGATGTCCGGCGGCGCTGCGGTAAGGAATGGAATAAATGCTTCAGGGCGATCAGGAATCCATAGTCTATGGGTGTATCAAAGACAGTAACAGTCTTACTGGCGGCAGCGAGCGCCGGCGTGTAAATCGCAATGCAGTCCTTGCCTTGCCCAGTGCGGACGAATGGCCCTTTCTCTGTCGCGATATGTTTTCCATTCCCACCATCAAGGTAAAGCAATCCCAGTACCAGACCGATGTAATCCACTTTGGGGCCTCTTATCGCGCGGTAGAATATGAATGGGATATGTGGATACAGAAGTTCGAGGAGCTTCTGAAAAGTATGTACTGGGTTTCGGCAACCGTACACCTGGAAACCGAGCTTTCCGGGGTGCATTCCTTCAGCTGGGAGGCATCTGGTCTTTACCATGAGCCCGGAAGCGGTGATATGCAGGTGCGCTGCGAATGGACCCAGGAGGGGCGTGTCAGCGTCTAGAACTCGATTAAGTATGGGTTCTGTGACAGGTAGATTCATTGCTAGGTTACCACTGTCACAGAATTCGATCTCACCACTCAATTCAGCAACTATATTCCCAGTGCACGCCTTTCTGCGGGATGGCGGTCTGGTAAAGTGTTCCTGTCATTTGGTAGCAAAACCCCAATGATGGGCTGAAAAGCCGGATTATAAGAATTGGCGCCTGAGGCGCCCTATCAGGAAGAATCATCATGATCAAAGCGAGTTCCCTATTCTTTGCCAGCGCCCTTATGCTTTCACCACTACTGCATGCTGCAGAGCATGACACTAAAAGCGATATGACCAACAAGGCGCCAGAGAATGCCAAGCTCTATATTATTTCCCCCAAAGATGGTGAGAAGGTTCCCCAGACCTTCACCGTGAAATTTGGCTTGTCAGGAATGGGCGTGGCTCCGGCGGGGGTAGACAGTGCAAACACTGGCCATCACCACCTGCTGATCGATGTGGATGAAATGCCTGACATGACCAAGCCGCTGCCCGCAACCAAAAATATTATTCACTTCGGCGGTGGGCAGACAGAAACTCAAGTTACCTTGCCGCCAGGAAAACACACTCTACAGTTGGTGCTGGGTAACTTTATGCATGTGCCCCACAAGAACCCGGTGATGTCTAAGAAAATTACTATTGAAGTGGAGTAATCCTGGCGGCGCGAAAGTAATTAGCCATCGGTGCGCCTTGGTGCACCCTGAGGAATAAAAATGGGCGAAAAATTCCGCACAGAAAAGGACAGTCTTGGCGAAATCCAGGTGCCGCAGACAGCGCTCTACGGCGCCCAGACTCAGCGTGCAGTGGAAAATTTCCCGGTCAGTGGTAACGGTTTGCCGACGGAGTTTATCCGGGCCATAGTGCTGATTAAAAAATCAGCGGCAGAGGCAAACCGCGACTTGGGGTTGCTGGATAAAGCACGGGCGGCTGCGATTATCGGCGCCTGTGACAGCCTTGGTGATCCGGAGTTTGCCGCTCATTTTCCGGTGGATATTTACCAGACCGGCTCGGGTACTAGCTCGAACATGAATGTCAATGAGGTGCTGGCGCACCTGGCCGGCGAGGGCAACGGTTTATCTATCAGCCCCAATGATCACGTCAATATGAGTCAAAGCAGTAATGACGTGATTCCAACCGCGATCCATGTTTCTGCACTACTGGCTGTTCGTGACAAGCTGCTGCCAGCATTGCGCAATCTACACACTCAACTGTGTGACAAAGCGGTGCAGGTGCAAAATGTGGTGAAGACTGGTCGCACCCACCTGATGGATGCGGTGCCGATGACGATGGCCCAGGAAGTGTATGCCTGGGCTGCACAAGTGGAGGACTGCCGCGAGCGGATCCGCGCGACTATGCCGCGTTTGGCCCAATTGGCGCAGGGCGGCACCGCAATCGGCACAGGGCTTAATGCCCATCCGGATTTTTCCGAACTGTTCGCACAGAAGTTGAGCGCTCATACGTCACAGCAGTTCCGCCCAGCTGACAACCTGTTTGCCGCAATCTCGAGCCAGGATACGTCAGTGGAGTTGTCCGGGCAGCTCAAGGTGCTGGCCGTGGCGATGATGAAGATTGCGAATGACCTCCGCTGGATGAACAGTGGTCCCCTCGCCGGTGTGGCCGAGATAGCACTCAAAGCCTTGCAGCCAGGTAGCAGTATTATGCCGGGCAAAGTCAATCCGGTAATTGCTGAGTCAGCGGCTATGGTGGCGGCGCGGGTGATGGGCAATGACACGACCATTACTGTGGCCGGTCAGAGTGGTAACTTTCAGTTGAATGTGATGCTGCCATTGGTAGCCAGCACTCTTCTGGAGAGTATTAGCCTTCTAGCTAATGCCTCGCAGTTGCTTGCGGACCGGGCAATCGCCAGTTATACCGTAAATCGCCCCCATATTGAGGAAACCTTGGGGCGCAACCCTATCCTGGTCACGGCTTTAAACCCGGTGATCGGTTACCTGAAGGCTGCGGAGATTGCCAAAGCAGCTTATAGCAGTGGTAGGCCGGTGTTGGATGTCGCTTTGGAAATGACTGACCTTGACCGCAAGACCCTTGAGGATCTTTTGGACCCTGCGCATCTGGCGAAGGGAGGTTTGGTGGGTGAGTAGGTAGCCCTCAGGCGAAGATGGCTATGCCCAGCATGATTAGGGTGATAATTGCTGTCATGCACATCAGCCAGCGAAATAGGCGCATTATGGTGGCCTGATCCTCGGGTTCCAGCATTCTTCTGGGCATTCGCTCCTCCTGCGGCGTTGACAGATACCTGCCGATCCCTCACGATTCGACGCCGCGTCGGTATCTGACACCGACATTACAATGGTAGCGCCACAGAAAGTGGTAATCTCACCGGTTTTGAAATCAATAGATCCAATCACCATGGCCAATAAAAGTCGCCGCTCCTTTATTACCAGCGTGCTCGCGTGTGTCGCATTTGTCGTAGCGGCGATCTATAGCTGGGACCTACCTGTCAAGGATGTTGTGTACTACCTAGTATTCCTGTTGGTAGTGCTGTTTGTCATTATTGCAGTCGCGATGGGGTTCGGGGCCTTGTTGAATTGGCTGCGTAGACGAAAGTAGATAGATGGCGTCAGAAGAGGATATTCGCATACCGATTGCCTACCTGGAGCGTTTGCTGGAAGAGGCAACACGCCATGGGTGCGACCGCAATGAGCTGCTCGCCTCGGTAGGCATTGATGAATCCGAGCTCGAAGGCGTGGCCGCGTTCTCAGCGATCAGATATGGTCGGCTGTACCAGCGGGTGATGTGGCTGGCTCAGAACGAATGGTTCGGCATGCTTAGTGGGGGGCGTGTGCGTTCGGGCTCATTCCGTCTGCTCTGTCTGGCTGTCGTAAACTGTGCCACCTTGCGCCAGGCTATCACGCTCTGTGCTGAGTTCATGGAAATCTGCCGCGGCTTTAAAGTGAAACCTGTACTGGAAAGTGACTCCGCTGGTCGTGTGCGCGTGGAGATCCACGGCATCAGCTCGTTGGGAGAGGGGGAGTTTGAGAGGTTGCTTGCGTCTACCAGCCCCAGTGTTGTGCGTACTACGCTGGCGGTCTGGCACCGCTTTTATTGTTGGCTGGCTGGCCGCGAGGTTCCCCTGGCGCGCCTGCACTTTTCATTTCCTTGTCCAGAAGAATTCCGCAGCCTGGCCCAAAGTGAGGCGGGTGAGCTGCTGTTTGAGCAGCCGTTTAACGCCCTTGAATACGATGCCCGCTACCTAGATTATCCGGTAGTACAGAGTCCACAGACGGTAGAGGACTTTATCCGTACCGCTCCCTATCATTTAGTGATCAGTGATGGCAGTGCAAATAGCATTAAGATCAAAGTAAAAACAATCTTAAACCGGGATGTGAGTGAGTCGATGCCCGCTGCGGAAGCTGTCGCGGAGCGACTCAATATGTCGGTAACCACCCTGCGCCGGCGCCTGCAGCAAGAGGGCACCTCCTATCAAAAATTGAAGGATGAGTGTCGAATGGAGGCTGCTTTCCATTATCTCAGCTGTCCCGATCTCTCCAATGGCCAGATAGCCGAAATGCTCGGATTTGATGAGTCCAGTGCGTTTTTCCGCGCCTTCAAGAAATGGACGGGTATTACGCCAGGCGAATACCGTCGTGGTGGTCGCGCCGCAGCCGGACTGGATATTTGACCCGCTTGGTCACAATTTTTTGAGTTCGCGCCTCGATTTGTCACCGCTTTGGACGGATTTCGCCATAGTGGCTGTTGTAGGCTTACTACTATGATGAACCAATCTTAATTATTAGTCACAAATTTGACCGGCCAGTATTGTGCCTGGTCTTAAACATAAACAAATTGAGGTTATCAGGATGACCGATATCAAAATGCCACTGCGTGATATGCGTTTCGTTATGCGCGAGATGCTGGACTCAGACAAGCATTACGAGTCACTAGGATATGAGGAGGCTACTCCTGATGTCATAGATGCCATCCTGGAAGAGGGTGCCAAGTTTTGTGAGAGCGTTCTGGCACCATTGAATCAGATTGGTGACCAACAAGGCTGCACCTGGAAGGACGGTGAGGTCACTACCCCTGAAGGCTTTAAAGAAGCATACCAACAGTTCGTAGAAGCTGGCTGGCCAGCGTTGCCGCACGATCCCGAGTATGGTGGTCAGGGCTTACCACCGTCTCTGGGCACTACCTTGAGTGAAATGGTTGGTATTGCGAACTGGTCCTGGGGCATGTACCCCGGTCTGTCTCACGGCGCTATGAACACCCTGGAAAAGCACGGCACCGATGAGCAGAAGAGCGTATACCTGACCAAGTTGGTTGAAGGCCGCTGGACAGGCACTATGTGTTTGACCGAGCCGCACTGTGGCACAGACTTGGGTATCCTGCGTTCCAAGGCTGAGCCTAATGACGATGGCTCCTATGCAATTACCGGTACCAAGATCTTTATCTCCGCTGGTGAGCATGATATGACCGAGAATATCGTTCATATCGTACTAGCTCGCCTGCCAGATGCCCCTGCTGGCACCAAGGGCATTTCCCTGTTTATTGTTCCCAAGTTTATTCCCAATGATGATGGCTCCGTCGGTGAGCGCAACGGCGTGGTCTGTGGTTCTCTTGAGCACAAGATGGGTATTCATGGCAATGCTACTGCTGTCTTGAATTTTGATGGTGCTAAGGGCTTTCTGATTGGTGAGCCGAATAAAGGCCTGAACTACATGTTCATCTTTATGAATACCGCACGGCTGGGAACCGCTCTTCAGGGGGTGTCTCACACTGAAATCGGTTTCCAGAAGTCCTTGGCCTACGCCAAAGACCGTTTGCAGATGCGCTCCCTGTCTGGTGCGAAAAATCCGGAAGGCCCTGCCGACCCGATTATTGTGCACCCGGATGTTCGCCGTATGCTGATGACACAAAAGGCATTTGGTGAAGGCAGCCGTATGTTGGTAGCCACCTGTTCACAGCTAGTAGACATTACGCACAGAGGTGACGACGAGGCAAAGAAGGAAGCCGAAGACCTGTTGGCTTTCCTCACGCCGATCGCCAAAGCCTTCATTACCGAGGTGGGTTTTGAATCCGCTAACTTGGGCTTGCAGTGTTTCGGCGGCCATGGGTATATCGCAGAATGGGGCATGGAGCAAAACGTGCGCGACGCGCGTATTTCTACTATTTACGAAGGTACAACTGGCATTCAGGCTCTCGACCTGTTGGGCCGTAAAGTCCTGATGACCCAAGGGGAACTGCTGCGCGGTTTCACTAAAAAGGTTCACAAGTTCTGCCAAGCGGAAATTGATAACGAAGCTCTAGCGCCTTTCGTTACCAAGTTGCAGGAGCTAAATAAGCAGTGGGGCGATTTGACCCTGCATGTGGGCGGTAAAGCGATGGAAAATCCAGATGAGGTTGGAGCCGCTTCTGTAGATTACCTGATGTACTCCGGTTACACCGTTCTAGCATATCTGTGGGCGCGCGCGGCCAAAGTGGCTAACGAGAAACTAGCGGAAGGTGCTGCTGATGCAGACTTCTACCGCGCTAAAGTCGCTACTGCGCGCTTTTATTTCGATCGTATCCTCCCGCGTACTTCCAGCCACGCCACCGCCATGCTGAATGGTGCGGCTACCATGATGGAGCTCGACGCAGATCACTTTGCGTTCTGATTCCACTTCCTGCGAAAAACCGCCGGTTATCCCCGGCGGTTTTTTTTACTGGCACAGAAGTAGCCACTGATGGAGAGGTTTCGATGCAATTGCCGGACTGTATACAAGAGCGCTTGCGGCGCTTAGCTTGTTTGCACCCACTCGCTCGGGTACAGTTTCGGCTGCCGGATGCCTGTGATTTTTATGTTTATGTAAAAGGCACTCCGAATGACCTCGAAGTGATTTCGGAATTCGGACAAACGGAAGAGCCGGCACTAATATTGGAAATGGCCAACCAAACGTTGAGCGCTATATTGGATGGTCACTTGAATGCGCGCCATGCTTTTCTCTTGGGGGATGTTCGGTACGCAGGAGATAGGGAGCTGGCTGCTGCATTGGCAGGTTTATTTCCCGCGCAGAGAAACGAGGGAGATTTGTCTGGAGAGGCGTGAAAGTGCCTCTTTTTCATTGTTTCGCAAGATACTACAAACAATAAATAAATTCTCGCTGGCTCCTTTAGGTGGCAGGTTTTACCTATAAGGTCGGAAGATGTGAGCAAGCGACAACAACAATCAGGAATGGGAGAAGAGAGTTGGACATTGAACGCAGCATTCTCGATGTATATAAAGGCGCTTGCGCCAAATTTGGTGACCGACCGGCTTTCACCTGCCTGGGGCAAACTCTTACGATTGGTGATATCGACACCCTCAGTGCGAAGTTTGCGTCCTATCTGCAAAACCATACAAATCTGAAGCCTGGTGATCGCATCGCCGTCCAGCTGCCCAATGTACTGCAGTACCCTGTAGTGGTTTTTGGCGCGCTACGCGCGGGGCTGGTGGTGGTCAACACTAACCCGCTATACACCCAGCGTGAATTAAAGCACCAGCTGAATGATTCTGGAGCTAAAGCATTAATCGTTCTGGCCAATATTGCCGATACCGCTTCTGCGATTGTTGCGGAAACCGGTGTGGAAAAAGTGATTGTTACTGAAATTGCAGATCTCCACAGTCCGCTGAAGCGCATGCTGATTAATAGCGTGGCCAAGTACATCAAGAAAATGGTGCCGGAGTTTTCCTTTAGCAACCAGGTGACTTTCCGAGAGGCTATGGCCCTGGGTGCACAGCAGCCGCAGAAAGATGTAGATCGAGCCCCTGAAGATATTGCCGTGTTGCAATATACAGGCGGTACGACTGGTGTTGCCAAGGGCGCTATGCTGACCAATCGCAACCTGGTTGCGAATATGGAGCAGGTGCGGGAAGCGTTTGGCAGTGGTATGAAAGAGGGTGAGGAGTACTATATTGCACCTCTGCCGCTCTATCATATTTACGCATTTACCATTCACTGCATGTGCCTGTTCTCCTCAGGTAATCACTCCCTGCTGATTCCCAACCCGCGGGATATCCCCGCCTTCGTAAAAATGTTGAAAGGCCAACGTTTCACCGGCTTTGTTGGTTTGAATACATTATTCAATGGGCTGATGCGCAATAAAGAATTTGCTGAACTGGATTTCAGCAAATTGCACTCGACCGCTTCTGGCGGCATGGCGTTGACTCGAGACACGGCCAAGCGCTGGGAAGAGATGACGGGCTGTGTGGTGATGGAAGGCTACGGTATGACCGAGACTGCACCGGTTGTTTCTTTTAATCCCACAGATGGCGTGCAGCTGGGCACCGTGGGAATCCCGGTTCCTGGCACTGAAGTGAAAGTGGTTGATGAGAATGGCAATGACCTGCCGAATAATTCTCCGGGTGAATTGTGTGTGCGCGGCCCTCAGGTAATGAAAGGCTATTGGCAGCGCCCCGAAGCAACCGCCGATACCCTCGATAGCGAAGGTTGGTTGAATACCGGGGATATGGCGGTGATTCAGGATGATGGCTACATCAAGATTGTGGATCGCAAAAAAGACATGATTATTGTGTCCGGCTTTAACGTTTATCCAAATGAGATCGAGGATGTGGTCAGTGCCCACCCGAAAGTTGCTGAGGCGGCAGCGATTGGTGTGCCCGATGAGAAGAGTGGCGAGCAGGTGAAGCTATTTGTGGTGAAGGCCGATCAGTCTCTGAGTGAAGATGAGGTCGTCGCTTTCTGTCGTGAAAATATGACTGCGTACAAGGTGCCAAAGCAGGTAGAGTTCCGTGAAGACTTGCCCAAGACCAATGTCGGTAAGATTCTGCGTCGCGAATTGCGCGAAGAGGAATTGAAAAAAGTCGAAGCCGTTAGCGCCTAATCGGTTTGCCGGGCATCCCCTGACTTAAGAATGCTTCGAGGCCCCGCAGGAATCTGTGGGGCTTTTTTACTTTTTAATACTCGTGTTTTTGAATGTGTGAGGCAATGTACGCTCGGAGAGATTAGGACGGAGACAAGGGAGGGGGCATTCTGGTGGGGGAGAGATCGTTGCGGCAGCACAGGTGTGTCTCACCGCAACGATAATATAGGAGTCAGGTTCTATTTACGGGATTCGATGCTTGCGTCCCGGATTGCGCGGAACTCATTGCCCTCATACCAGTTGGGCCAGTCGCGACTGTTGGCCAGCCGCAGGCCCAGTTTAAGGCCCAGCTGTAAATCCATAGCCGAACCTTTCAGGTTCCAGGAGGGGTCATACTCGTCGCCAGGCTTATGGTAGTGCTGGCTAACGTACTCATCGCCCTTTGCCTGGGCCCATTCGCGGCCATGCTCAAAGTTGTCGGTTCCGGAGTCGAAATACAGCATGGGTACCCCCTTCTTCGCCAGGCTGAAATGGTCTGAGCGATAGAAGTAGCCGCGTTCAGGGTGCTCTTCCGGGGCCAGGTAGCGCCCCTGTCCCTTGGCGGCGGTTTCGAGCAGTTGTTCCAGTTCACTGCTGCCATAGCCTATTACGGTAATATCGCGGGCCGGACCAAGAACATTCATGGCATCAAAATTAATACCGGCCACTGTTTTTTCCAGGGGGGCTACCGGCCTTTCAGCATAGTATTTGGAGCCGAGCAGGCCGGATTCCTCAGCGGTTACGGCCACAAATAACAACGAGCGCTCTGGGCGATCGAGCTTCACAGCCTCGGCGGCCATCGCTAGAAGGCCTGCGGTGCCCGTGGCGTTATCAACTGCACCATTAAAGATCCGGTCTTCACTTTCCGCGTTCTTATTGATGCCCAGGTGATCCCAATGTGCGGTATAAACAACCACTTCGTCTGGGTGCTTTCTACCCGGCAATTTGGCTACCACATTGCGTGAGTTTGATTTCTGCAGGCTGTTCTTCAGCTGTATGCTGGCAGTTACATCGAGGGCCTTCGGTTTGAACCCCTGAGTCTTGGCAGCGTCCATTTCCTTTTTCAGGTCCAGGCCAGCAGAGCGGAATAGCTCACTGGCAGCTTGGTTGGTCATCCAGGCTTCAACGGCAACTCGGTCGGCATTCTTATTTTCGGCCTCAAGGCTGACTTGTGCCCCAGACCAGGAGCCACTGACCACTTCCCATGGATAGCCGGCGGCACCGGTCTCGTGGATAATTATCGCACCATCAGCACCCTGACGTGCGGCCTCTTCGAACTTATAGCTCCACCGACCGTAGTAAGTCATGGCGTTGCCATTGAACAGCGCTTTGTCCTTGGTTGCGTAGCCGGGGTCGTTGACCAGAATGACTGCGGTCTTACCTTTCATATCCAGGCCCGCGTAGTCATTCCAGTTATTTTCCGGTGCGACAATGCCGTAGCCGACGAAAACCAACTCACTGTTTTCCAGGGCTGAAGCGTCAGTTTGCCTCTGGGTAAAGGCTACCATGTCCTCGATTGGTTGCAGCTGTTGCTCTATACCCTCCCCCTCAAATGTTAGGGGAGTAGTTTCTATATGCATCTCTACGATAGGCACCTGCTGGAACCAGCTAGGCTTGCCTTGGGCATCTACTGCACCAGGCTTCAGTCCCAGAGCCTTGAACTGTTCCGCTAGATAATTCACGGTCAGTTCCTCACCCTTGGTGGCAGGGGCGCGCCCTTCGAACTCGTCAGAAGCCAGGATTGCAATGTGCTTGTGCAGATCAGCGGCTATGGCGTTAACCTGTGCCTGCTCAGCTTCACTGAGAGACAGTTTGGATTCGGCAGCCTGTGGGTGTTCAGCATGGGCTGCGCTGTGTTCAGCTTTCGGCTTGGTCGCTTCGGGGTTGCTTTTACCGCAGGCGGCAAGTGCACTGCCGACGGCTATGGTTAAGCCGAGGCGGCGCCAGAGAGTAGGGATTCGCATAATTATGTCCTGAGAGTCTTGCTCAGGCACAGAGTATGCCCTATTTCAACTTAACTAACGACAGCTCGGAGATGGTGGCCTAAATCAGCGGGATATAAGTAAGCCCGCTGCTGTTGCAGGCGGGCTCTGAATAGAATTCAAATGTAGTTGTTTACTGGCGTAGACTTATTCGCTGCGCAGCCACTGCCCCTCACTGGATTGGTCCTGATAGTTGACCCAGACTTGATCGTAACCGGTAGCTCCCTTGGCCGTTTTTAACGCCTGGTTGTCCTGGCTGTTAGTGGGAACCTCGAATACATACTGGCTGCCGAGTGATTGGCAAATGTTGGCTCCATGGGACCAGGGGCCGATGGAGGCGCTGACCAGCCAGCTGCCATCGTTCATATTCTTACAGGCAAAGCTGTATTGGTTGCTGCAATTGGCATCATTCCAGCGGCCGTTGCCCCATTGCATCGCGCAATCTTCATTATTGAGATTGTTGGGCTCATTTTGATCCCAGGACCAGATAGCCGCCGCGATACGCCCATCGGTAGTATTCATATTGTCCAGGTTGATGATGTTATGGCCAAGGGCAAAGCCTTCGCGCACATCACCGACGGTAATTCTCTCGATACCACCGCTAAAAATCTCCCCAATAGTGCCAATGGTGGTGCTGTCTTCCCATACGCGACCGATGTTTCCGAGGCCAGTGAAGGCCATATTTTGCATATTACTATTTCCCGAACAGCCGCCGTCTTTCCACACAATGACCTGTTTGCCTTCTGCCAGCACCTGGTTTTTGGTTAGCGTGCTCGGAATGCTTTTGCAGCCGCCGCTGTAATAGATTCTATCGCCGAAACGGCTGGTGATTTGATCGTAAAGATCCTGGTGGTGACCGTCAGAGTGATCTTCGATGTAAAGGATAATGACTTCATCCTGATTAGCACTGTCTTCGAGCCAGGCTCTCACCTCATTGAAGCCTTCGGTCGCGTACTTGTCATTGAGGCTGCATAGTCCATGGCAAAGCAGTAGGCGTTTGGGGTAGGAGAAAAGACTCTCCATCTTCGCTGTCCAGTGAACATCCAGTTCTATAAACCGGGCACCCATCCGCAGTTGATCCTTGATGGAATATTCCTGCTGAGGGTCAAGATAGCGGCAACCAACGGAGAAGTTACAAGCTCGATATACTTCCGAATTGTAGGAGTTGTGAGTGCCAAGAATATTGTTCTCGCTCATAGGGGTGTGATTATCGATTTTCCGTTGTAGGTTGAGGGCCTTGCCAGCCCAGCTATTTTGGAAATCGGTAATGCTATCCGCCCAGAGGATGGAGCTGACAAATAGCGAGATAAAAAGAAGAGTCTGACTTAATCGCTTGATAGTGGGGTTCATTATTATTCTCCGAAGGGTATTGGTGGGATAAGTGATAGTGGGGTTGTCTTGAATTTTTAAAGTGGATTAGGGTTTCTTTAAATTTTATTGATTTAATGGTTTTTACGGGTTCTCTCTGAGGGTGGTTTTAATTATTTTTTGATTTTTACTATGAGTGATTTTTCCTGTCTACAAGAAGTTATATAGAGTGCAGATTTTTTGTTTAATGTGTTTTTATGTGTTGAGTTAGGTGGTTTGAAAGTTCTGATATTGAGGAGGGAATGCTTTGACGTGACCAAGCATTCTATTTTGGTGCTGTTTTTAACGACGTATTAATTTTGGTGATACTGAGAGATAATTAAATTTGGCTAGGGTGAATGCTAGGGATTTGTTGCGTAAGCAGTCAGCGGTTTGCAGTACGGCTTTTCCTCTTTTTTAGTTGTCGGGCGGAGTTTGGTGGAGAGCTAATCGTTGCTGTGTGAGTAACAATAACTTTAAAGCTTCTCCTAAAGTGTTGGCAGTCTAGATAAGGTGCATAGCCTTGGCTGCATCTTTAAGTGAAGGGCGAAAATTCGGATGTGCCAGATTGATCAAGTGTTCAGTGCGCTCAGATGATGTTAATCCCATGAGGTTAACGATTCCATATTCGGTGCATACATAGTGTGTATCTATGCGTAAGTCTGTGACGATATTGCTGAGCCTGGGCACTATCTTGCTGATAGTGTTGCCCTTGGCTGTTGATTCAAAAGCGAGAATGCTTTTTCCGCCGTTGGATAAAAAGGCGCCGCGTACGAAATCATTTTGCCCGCCAGGGCCCCCATACTGTCGATTATTAATCTGTTCGGCATTTACCTGACCAAAAAGATCCATCTCAATTATAGTGTTGATCGAAATAACATTGTCATTCCTGGAGATCACACTTGGATTGTTGACGTAGTCAACTGGATAGCTTTCCATGGTAGGGTTGTCATCCATGAAGTTATACATGGCTTTATTTCCCATTGCGAGCGTAAAAACATGGCGCCGTCTATTAATATTCTTGCGCTTGCCAGTTGCGACTCCCTCTTTTATGAGTTCAACCATACCAGGCGACAATAGTTCTGAGTGTATGCCCAAGTCTTTTCGGTCCTTGATATAGGTACACATGGCGTCCGGTACGCTGCCAACCCCCATTTGAATGGTGGCACCATCTGGTATTAGGTCTGAGCATTGGCTCGCGATTTTTTTACTTTGATCGGAAGGGGGGCGTGGGCAGATCTCGAGTAGGGGAGTGTGGTTTTCGACGATTGCATCTACCTCTGATACGTGAATATCTGAATCGCCAAAAACGCGGGGCATATTCTCGTTGACCTCGATAATTACTTTCTTGGCCAGTCTTGCAGCGCTGGAAGTATAGTCATTGTTGGTGCCAAAGGAGAAGTTGCCTGAGTTATCCATAGGGGAAACGGTAACGACAAAGGTATCCAGCTCTATATGTTGGCGAAAATAACTTGGTAAATAACTGAACGAATTGGGTATATAAAAAATAACTTTACGGCCTTCTGCGTCCCCCATTTTTATCAGTGCGCGCTCTTTTTCACCAATAAAACCTGGGCAGGGTTTTATTACATTTAGTAGGTCATATTGCAATAAAAAGTCATTGGCTGGCTTCTCTGCATGCAGGTAATAAACTCGCAGAGATTCAAAACCTCCTGCTCTTGCACGTTTGCCGATAGCTTCCAGTAACGCTGGGGGTTGTGATACCGCCATACCAAAACTGATATTGCCATTGCGCGCTATAATATCGACGGCATCATCAGCTGAGCGAAGCTTTTTTTGGTATATTTGATCGTACATGACTGTATTATTCTCCATTAGTAATCTGCTGCAGCGTAGGGACCAAGTCCCTTTTTGTAAATTAGGAAGGATCTTTCATAGCTGCATAATCTTTTGCCCAACTGGTTCTGGCCTTCGGTTTTTACATGCATGATGCCTTGGTCAGGCCGGGATTTGGATTCGCGCTTACTGAGAATGGTTGATTTTGCATATATGCTCTCGCCCGCATAGACGGGTTTTTGCATCTGTATGTTGTTCCAGCCAAGGTTTGCAACGACACGCCCAAAAGTACGGGTGGTGAGTGCTGTTAAGACACCAAGCACAAATGGCTCACTAGCAATAAGTTTGCCATCAGTATACTGCTCTGCATAATGTTGATCGAAATGTTGTGAGCAAATATTGAGTGAGCGTAATGCATGTATCTGGCACTCTTCGGAGCTAAAGGTTTTTCCGGGCGAATGTTCGTAGATCTCTCCACATTCCAAGTCTTCAAAGTAAATACCTGTTTGCTCAATATAATTTCCATTGTCCAGTTGACGGTGGGAGGAGAACTTCTCGGGTAATTCAGAGCGGTGTAGACCCAATTTAAGTTCCAGAGGGTGCTGACTAGTTTTGTATACTAATATTTTGTATTTGATTGTTGCTATAATTTGTCCTTTTTGATTGGTGCCTGCAGTTGTGACGGCCAATTGACCTAGTTGTTCATTATAGTTTTCTTTGCCTGTAATCGAAGATGTTGCGTACAGTGTGTCGCCACCAAATACTGGTTTAGTCATGGCTACATCTTCAAATGCTGAAATATGTGCTTTACGTGCAAAAGTTTTTGACGCAATCCCGATTAATCTTTGCAAGGTTAAAGTGCTTACACCTAAACATTTATTCCATTCGGTTTTTGATGCATAGCAAGCATCATAATGAAGTTGGGCGTTATTGATAGTGTCGAGTGCTTCCTCCGCGTTATCTTGTTGACTGATGGTCAATCCTGGGCGATGTTCGAAGACTTGCCCCACTTCAAATTCTTCAAAGTCAAGACCAAAATGTTCCCTGTAATGGTTTGCGCCAATTTTTATATAGCACTTGAATGGTTCGGCCATTATTTCCTCTCCGCCAAATTTAAAATACGTTTCGCAGATCGCACTACGGGAATATCGATCATTTTCCCGTTTACCTCACAGGCATTACCCTTAGCTTCTAGAAATGCATTGACTATAGTGCGTGCTCTCTCAATTTCTTTATCTGTGGGGTTGAACACCTTCAGGATGCCGGCGATATGTTTAGGGTGGATGCAAGCTTTACAGGTAAATCCAAGTTCTTTTACGCGTCGGGTTTCTTCAATGAGCTTGTTGTCGTCTGGATCCTTTAGGTTGAGATATGGTACGTCAATGGCGGTGATACCGGCTGCAGCTGCAGCCTTGCTGATTTCTGCGCGGTAGCTTTGCATGGCATCCCATTTGAGCTCGGCGCCGAGATCTGCAGAAAAATCTGCTCCGCCAAAAAGCAGCGCCACAACATTTTTTGACTCGGCTATAGCTTTAGCTTGATAGAGACCTTTAGCAGTTTCAATTAAAGGGATTAGTGGGGTCTGATGTGCAGATAGTAATTCATTGAGGATTTCTACTTCTTCAGAACTTTCGGTTTTGGGGAGCATAAGTATATCTGGGTACACGTTGGATTCTATTAAGGCAAGAATGTCCCTGAGACCTGCTGGGGTTCTTAGGGAGTTGATACGTAAACCAACAATAAAACTTGGTTTACGTGCCGTTTTCTGTAGATACTCGATGACTATGTTGCGGGCAGTATCTTTCCCAGCCTCGGCAATCGCATCTTCAAGATCGATAATGATACCGTCTGCGCCCAGTGTTTCAGCTTTGCTAAAGCGTTCCGAGTGGTCTCCCGGTGTAAACAAAAGGCATCGGGCGTAGAATGACATAATTATAGTCCTCGCGATATTCGGTACCCTTGTGCATGGGCGTTTCAATAAATTTCGAATGCACTTTTGAATCTGTCAAATTTTTAGGTTTGTGATTTTTCTGACATGTAAGAAATAATAGCAGTGGCATGCTATCCAGTTATCGTATAGAAGGTGCAGAAAATATCATCAGAGTCAATCCCATCTCAATTTTAGAGTGATCTGCTGATTGCTTTGGCGTTTAAAATGGAGGGTGATGTTATTTAGCTTGAAAAGTTTAATGTGGTGATTATGCGATGTGAGTGAATACAGTGCTGCACATTGCAGTGTCCCCACATTTATCTGGTTATATAGAAAAGGCTGATGAGTTTCTATTTATCTTGGTATTTGTTTTCGGTGTCTTTCTAAATTCCGCCGCGTGCCAGAAAAACATAGCGATGTCTGGCTTGATGCTACCGGTGACTACCTTGGATTTGTGTTGGCCACCCCCTGTTACGTGGAGCATGGTGATTATTAGCCGGGTAATACTGGCGCAGATACGTGAATCTGCTTGGTATTATCTGGGTTTTGCTTATGACTATTGTGAGGGCGCATTTTTCCAAAAGTAGAAAGGTCCCCGACATCGGTTGTCGGGGGCGAGGCGCGATTGCGAGGTTACTCTTGGGTTTTTAGCACTTCGTGGATTGGGAACAGGATGTCACGGGCCAACTGTTGGCTACGCGCTGGTGACCAACCCTCAACCGGGTCAGGCAAGTTATCATTGTCTTTAAATGGCATTTCCAGTGTCAGGGCCAGTGTGCGGAACTGGTGGCCTGCCCAGGCGGTGCCAATTGTCAGGTTGGCCTCACCGGGTTTATCCAACTCATAGCCGTGTTCGGTTTGAAAGTCCGGGCTAATTGCTTTATAGGCGTGCTTGAAAGTCTCTTCGAGTTTTGCCTGGCGCTCATCATAGCCAGGGACGCCCTCGCAGGCGGCGACAAAGTTATAGGGAAGTGCTTCATCTCCGTGAATATCCAGGAACATATCGCCACCAAGTTCCAGCATTTTTTCCCTGACTAAATAAACTTCCGGGCTGCGTTCCATGGTAGGGTTGAGCCACTCGCGATTCAGGTTGGCGCCGGCGGCGTTGGTGCGCAAGTGGCCGCGTACACTACCATCGGGATTCATGTTGGGCACCACGTAAAAAACGGTATCTGCTAATAGCTTCTGCGCCAGAGGGTTGGCATCATCCAGTAGTGCCTCCAGGAAACCTTCGACGAACCATTCCGCCATAGTTTCGCCAGGATGTTGGCGTGCAATCATCCACACCCGGTGTTTGGCAGTATCGGCATCCCCGATAGTGAGCATAGTCATATCGCGTTCGTCGAGGGTCTTGCCCAGGGTTTGAACTTTTACCCGGTCGTTGCTCTGTGCCCATGCCAGCAAGTCCAGGTGTCGCTCCCAGGAGTAGGGGGCGAAGTAGGCGAGATAAATGCTTGGTTCGTCCAGGGTAACTGTGAAATCGAGGGTGTTACCGTCGTAGTTGGCGCCGATTCGGAACCAGTTTTGCCTATCGTAAGAGGCGCATACTCGGTAGTTTTCCCACCCTTCTGGGTAGGCGGACTTACCCGCATTTACTATTTGCAAGGGATAGCTGGTACCAACTTCACCCTCCAGACGGAAGTGAAACCACTGGTAGAAGTCAGAATTGCTGTCCTGGCGAATAGCCAGTTCTACCGGGTTGCTTTCCGTATTGATAATTTCGATATTACCGCTGTCAAAAGCACTGGTTATATACATGTAGAGAGCTCCACGCTTGTTGTTGGGCGCAGGATACAGCGCTGGAGGGATTTTTTCAGGGGTGGGCAGGGGATTGTCGCCACTTATCGGTGCGATTTTGCGCTCGCTAAATTAAAAAAGCACGGTACCGAAATCGATACCGTGCTTTAGCCATTCCATGGCGGCACCTGCTACGACTACTGCTCCCTAAAATTTCCGGTGTCGGACCCCTGGCGACTGCTCACTGCCCGGCCAGATCACAAGTGCGTCATTCCACACTGTCAGAAATTGCTTCCTTCTCCTTGACATACCGCAGCAAGTGCTGGTTAAAGTTTAGGCAGCCCGGTTGGTTAAATGTTGTACGTTGGTGCAGATAGGCGTAAATTTGGTTATCTTTTCCCCTGCTTATTAGCGAGTTAAGCCACTGGGCAGGCGCCAATAGGGCTGGAGGGCTCCTTTCTTCAAGGGTAGTGGCCGGCCGGGAACAAACTTTCAAATGAGATAATTCAAGAGGTAGGCCATGAATAGAAAAACCAAGCGTATTATTGCACTTAGCGGCTTGCTGACAATAGTCATCAATGTCAGCGCCTGTGGTTATTTTTTGTACCCGGAGAGAAAGGGGCAGGCCGCTGGGCGTATTGATCCGGCAGTAGTGATACTGGATGGAGCAGCGCTATTGTTCGGTATCATTCCTGGTGTTGTGGCCTTTGCTGTGGACTTTACCAGTGGCACCATTTACTTGCCGCCGGGCAATAGGTCCGTGATTGACCGCCATGTCAGCAGCGTCGATAGTAAAGAAGTTCGCCAAGTGGTTGATGAAGAAGGGCAGGCTTGGCTTGAGGTGCCAATTGGCCAGTCAGGAGCGAAGGAGGAGAATCTGCAGAGTTTGGGCGCAACCCTCTCAGATGTCACGGGAAGCCAAGTTGAGGCTGGAGATATTGTTTGGTTGCGAGACTCCGCGGCCCTGCGAACGGCGACCTCTACCCAGACTGCTGTGCGCTGAGTCCTTATCATTAACGTTTGCAAGCGCCGGTTAACACTAATTTGATTACGACAGTAGTGGCTATAAAAGCGTCGATCAAGGCACGAGGAGCCTAGTTTGGATATTCCAAATAAGCGACGAGTAACGCTCTTATAGCCGCAGCTCGTAGGTTCGGGTCCATTTTTCCACCCAGCTGCATTATCAGTCGCTGAGGTAGAATGACTACACCGCGCTCCTTCTGCGTTGTTGAAAATAAAAATGCCCTCTGGAAATGCCAACAAATTAGCTTCAATAGGTCCAAAAAATAGGAGTTGCTGGCTTTTTATTGGCAACGCCTTGTATCGCTGATCTAGGTTCTTTCGAGCTGAGTATTAATGTAGGTCTTCAAGTGCCATGGGAATTATGCTGGTCGCCAACAATACTCCCATGACGATATTAAATTGGCGCAAATGGCGAGGTTCGGTAAGAAACTTTTTCAGGCTTAGGCCAAAGAACAACCATACTGCGACACATGGGCCGCCAATGGCGGTAAAGGCTAAGGCAATTGTGGCGATATCACTCCATACTCCTCCGCTGGGACTAGTAAATACGGCCAGCGCACCAATGGCCATTACCCAGCCCTTCGGGTTGATCCACTGAAACGCGACGGCCTGCAAAAAAGAGAAGGGGCGGCGCGCACTGGCGGAGTCCAGCTGCTTTGTAGTGGCGATCAGCCAGGCCAGAAATAACAGGTAAGCGATACCGAGCCAGCGGATTACTTCGTGTAATATCGGGAAGTTGCTGAAAATCGATCCAAGACCGAGTCCCACTGCAACCAACATGGCGGGAAATCCTAGCCAAATCCCCAATAGGTGCGGCAAAGATTGTCTGGCTCCGTGATTAAGGCCGGATGACATAATCATCAGGTTATTGGGGCCGGGTGTGATGCTGGCAGAAAATACAAAAAGAGTAATTGGCAATAGTGTTTCTATCATGTAACCCTCAGAGTCCATTGCGGGCATCGTGCTAAGATGCAAGCAAAGCCAGAGAAGTACAAGTGAAATTGATCGATAGCCACTGCCACTTTGATTTTGATATTTTTCAGCCTGACAGAGCTCAGGTTTGGCAGCGCTGTTTACAGTCAGGGGTCAGTCGCCTGATTATCCCCGGCGTTTGCCAATCGCAGTGGCAAGTGCTTGCTACTTTGGTTGAAAATCAGCCGGATTGGTATACGGCCGCAGGTGTACACCCCTGGTGGGTAACAAAAATACCAGGTGGGGATAGCACTAACCGTTGTGCTGCATACTTGAGTAAAGTACTGAAGGAGCACTTGAGCCAGCATGACTGCCTAGCTGTGGGAGAATGTGGCTTGGACGCGGCTATTGATACCCCAATGAGCGAGCAAGAGGCTGTGTTTAGGGTGCAATTAGAAGTCGCTTGTGAGTTAGAGTTGCCGCTAATTTTACATGTGCATAGGGCACACAATGAAGTGCTGAGGCTTCTAAAGCAATACCGCCCTCCATGCGGTGGGGTGATTCACGCGTTCAGTGGCAGTGAGCAGATGGCTTTAGATTACTGGAAGTTGGGTTTTTATCTGGGGGTTGGTGGCATTATTACTTATGCGCGTGCGACAAAAACCCGTCGAACGATTTCCCGAGTGCCTTTAGAGAGTTTGCTGCTTGAATCCGATGCACCAGATATGCCCTTGTCGGGTCGGCAAGGGCAGCGTAACAGTCCGGAAAACCTGCCACTAGTTGCCGCTGAACTGGCTAAATTGCGCGGCATTTCCCAGCAAGAAATTGCCGATAATACAAGAAAAAATACTGAGATATTGTTTGCCCTATGAGTTTTTCTGCAGAAGAATTTAAGCGGCAGTTTCCGCTTTTTGCCCAAGAGGAAAATTCGGAACTAGTCTACCTGGATAATGCGGCGACTACCCAAAAACCTATGTCGGTAATCAATGCGATACGCGATTACTATATTCATAGCAGTGCCAATACCCACAGATCCAGTCATCGTCTCGCACGTAAGTCCACAGAAATGGTGGAGTGCGTGCGTAAGAAGGCTGCGCAATTTGTTAATGCAGTCAGCGAAAAAGAAATCATTTTTTGTCGTGGAGCAACCGAGGCGCTGAACCTACTCGCCCATTGTCTCTGTAGTGAGATGGAGCCCGGCGATGAAATTGTTATTTCCACCGCAGAACATCATGCGAATATTGTTCCCTGGCAGATGGCGGCAGAACGCCACCGCCTGACCATTCGCTATGTTCCCGATATTGCCGGCATTCCACAGTTTGATCGGCTTGGTGAAGTACTGAATGAGCGCACGAGGGTTGTTTCCCTAACGGGGGGCTCAAATGCCATTGGCTTGCGTCCGGATTTGGCGGCTATCAGCCAGTCATTGCGGCATGTGCAGGTTAAGTGGATTGTGGATGGTGCTCAACTTGCGGCACATGAAGAAATTGATGTACGAAAAATTGGCTGTGATTTTTTTGTATGTTCAGCACACAAATTCTATGGACCGAGTGGCATCGGCTTTCTCTACGGGAGGGAGGGACTTCTCGAATCTATGCCTCCATGGCTCGGTGGTGGGGAGATGATTTCAAAGGTGGAGCCGCAGACCAGTGGTTATGCGGACCTACCGCACAAGTTCGAGGCGGGCACATCGTCCTTGGCGGCGCTCGCTGGTTTAGGAGCTGCATTGGATTTTCTTGCTCAGCAGGATCGCAAGGCGATGGCGGAGCACGAGCAAAAACTAGTGCACTACCTACATCGCAAGTTAGCAGCCTCACCTGATTTTCGGCTGATTAGCCAAGCTAGTCATAATTTGGGAATTGTGGCTTTTGTTCCCGTTCATGGTAGTGCAACTGACCTGATGCACTGGCTGGATGAACGGGATATCGCAGTGCGGGTTGGACATCACTGCGCACAGTTACTGGGGCGGGCCAGTGGTAACTTGGTGACAGTGCGTGCCTCCGTAGCGGCATACAATACCGACAGCGACATCCGGACTTTTTTACAGGCACTGGAGGATTTTTGTGAAGTCCAGCAGCAGGCAGTTATAGCTCATGAATATGAAAGCGACAGCTGGACCCGCGATGATTTTTCGATGTTATTGTTGGAACGCTTGGCGTCCCAACACAACTGGCAGGGACGCTACCGAGAACTATTGCTGTGGAGCAAGGTGGTAAGCTCCAAGCCCGAGATTCGTCATCAGGAAAATCTGGTAAGCGGCTGTGAATCCGAGGCTTGGCTAGTACACAGGGAGAAAGGGGGGCGCCATTTTTTCGGGCTCGATAGCGATAGCCGTGTAGTGAAAGGACTTGGTGCCTTACTTCTTTCACAAATTGATGGGCGTACCCTGGAGGAAATTAGCGCACTTGATTTGCCCCAGCTCTTTAAAGAGTTGGGGCTGAGTAAACATCTCAGTCAATCGCGTACTAATGGCTTCTACGCCCTAATGCGCCGCGCTATGCACCAAATAGAAGAGGGCACTGCCGGGGTGTAATACGTTTAGGTGCCTTGGGGCACAGGATCTTGGTCTTGTGCCCCTTTTGATACCAGGGGCTTCAGGCCAAGCAATAAACGCAGTAGAGGCACCCGCCTAATGAGCAATTCGTGGATGATTAGACATCCCGCAATTGTGATTGCCAACACAAATATGGGCTCAGCTACTAGTCCTAAAGACAAACTTCCCAATTCATAGATCGCCGCTACAGTAATTGTCTGGTGCAAAATGTACCAAGGGTAGACCGCTTCTGTAGCATAGGGTAACCAGGAAAAAGGTCGGTTGAGGTAGTGATACCCACAAGCCAATACTGCCAGAAGCCAGAGCCAGCGATTTGCGTAAATGATTATCAGGTTAATAAAAGATTGTCCCGGGAAGGAGCCATCTTCTAGTACTCGATCGAAGAGCAGGAACAGACAAAAGCACAGTGATGCTCCAAACAGAAGAAAAATGCGCAGACGTGACAGCAGTTGCCAGGGGGGCCGGCTACTTACAAGTAGGTAGCCAATTAAAAAGAATGTAAAAAACTGGGCGTGGGTGTACCAGTCTCCCACCACTGAGTAGTTAATACCGCCGAAGCGTGGGAAGAGAAAGAGGCCGTACAAGGTGAGCGGCAGTAGTGGCAGAAGTAGTAGGTGCCAGGATTTGATACCCGATACCCAGCGTTTCATCAGTGGCTGTCTATTTCGAAGATAGTGGGCAACAGGGACAATGGCTACCGTGTAGCAAAGCAGGTATGGCAGATACCATAGGTGATTCCAGGTGAAACCAATATGGCTGCCTGCAAAGCTATCGGCAGGCCAAGGTTGAAAGGAGAAGTAGCGCCAAAGGAAGCTGAGGTAGCCGGGCTCTATTACGCCATTGCTGAGCGCTTCATAATAGGCTTGTGGTGGCACTATAACGAGCATGCCAAACAGCAGGGGAATCAATAGCTGTCGCAATCTGTGCAGTAGGAACCCGGCACTCCCCAATTTGCCAAACAGGAAGTAGGTCGCAGCCCCAGAAATCAGGAAAAGTAGTGGCATACGCCACTGGTTAACAGCCAGCATGATGAGCTGAAGCGTTTCACTTTGATGGCTACTTTTTACATGCCAGCCCCACTCGGCGACATAAGCCATTCCAAGGTGATATAAGATCAGCAGGCCAAATGCTATTACGCGTAGGGCATCGATATCGTGGCGACGACGAGAATTGTTTTCCATTTTTTCCTTCTTGTGGGCATGGTTCGAGTCGTCACTATGCTTCCCTCTTCAATACGCCGTTTGCCACTACAAAGGGCCGACTGGCACCCGTTTAGGTACCAGCGGTGGCTTATAGGGATAAATAGCAGTTAGACTGCCGCTGAAAATATATACAGGGATGAACTAAATGACGGTGCAGGTGTACCTGGCGCGTAGAAGGCTGTTTGAAGTAGGGTTTTGGGCACTGTTTTTTCTTGTGCTGTGGTTGGTGCAGTTTACGGTGGTGTACCTTGAACATCACGATGGTGAGTCAAGCTTTCAGCCTTGGGAGTTCCTGGTTTGGGAGGGTACCAGCATTCTGGCGCTGGCCATGTTATTTCCTTTGTTATTGGCCTGGGATCGCCGCTTTCCCCTGAGTAAAGGAAAGGTCCGGCGCAATCTGTTAGTTCATCTTCTGCTCACCCTGCCGTGGTCATTGCTGCATGTTGCTGGCATGGTGGTAATGCGTACTGGGATCTACCATCTGGAGGGGGGCTCCTACGACTTTGGTAATTGGCCGGTTGAGCTTTTCTATGAGTACCTCAAAGACTTCCGCGCTTATGGCTCTCTGTTAGGTTCTGTCTATTTATATCGCTTTCTGCTGCTTCGTATGCAGGGAGAGGCGCGTATATTGCAGCAGCCGGATGGCGAGGAACCGATTGGGCAGAATGAACGTCCCGAGAGGCTTTTGGTAAAAAAACTGGGCAAGGAATTTTTGGTCCATGTGCGAGATGTTGAGTGGGTGGAAGCCGCTGGAAACTACGTCAATTTGCACCTTGGAGATCGGATTTATCCCCTGCGAGGTACCATGACAAAGTTACAGGAGCGCCTGGATTCGAAATCCTTTGTACGCGTGCATCGCTCTTATATTGTACGGTTGGATTTTATTGCGGAAATTGAACCCCTGGAGAGCGGTGATGCACGCATTCACTTGCTAAATGGGCAGCAGGTGCCTGTGAGCCGGCGTTATCGTGATCGCCTTAGAGCCCAATTGGTGCCCGCTTAACTTTTCGATTGAAGGAGTCGCTCAATAGCTTTACCGGCAGCGATAAAACCAAAGGTACCCGTGACCATGGTGGCGGCACCAAAGCCGCCACTGCAATCCAGCTTAACCCCATCCTGCATAGCACTCTTCTGCTGGCAAACCTGGCCATCAGGCTTTGGGTAGACCATTGCTTCACTTGAATAGATAGCATCAATGCCAAACAGGCGCTTGCGGCTTTTCTGGAAGTTATGGAATCTATACAGGTGCTGGCGTACCTTGGCCAACATAGGGTCATTGATAGTACGCCCGAGATCAGTGCATTCGATTGCTTGGGGTGAGCGCTTGCCTCCGGCGGAACCTATGGTGATCAGGCGAAGTTTCCGCGCCTTACAGTAGGCTATCAGGGCGGCTTTTACCCGAGCGTTGTCGATAGCGTCGACAACAATATCAATGGGCGTTCTACCTGGATCAATTAACTCGGCCAGGTTATCTGTGGCGATAAAGTCCTCAATGGAATTGACCTGAATTTCGGGATTGATCTGCCGCAGGCGTTCCGCCATTACTTCGATTTTCATGCTGCCAATGGTGGCCGCCAGCGCGTGGCTTTGGCGGTTAGTGTTGGTAATACAGATATCGTCTAGATCGATAAGGGTCAGGGACCCGACTCCACTACGGGCCAGCGCTTCTGCGGTCCAGCTGCCAACACCGCCAATGCCGACGACCAACATATGGGCACTGCTCAATGTTTCCAAAGCGCGATTGCCATATAAGCGGCCGATGCCGCCAAAGCGTTGAAGGTATTGTTCAGACAGGCTCATTGGGGTTTTCTTCCGATACTTCTTCCAGAAAGCGATGCTCGTCTGCAGCTCTTGGCAGCAGGCAACTGTTACGCCGGCCAAACCAGCGATACCGGTTGCGGGCGATCAGGTCGTACAGGAGATCGCGCGCGGGACGTGGAATGTAGCGCAAAAGGGCAATTAAGCGCCAGTAGCCGGTGAGGGAGGCTGCGATACGCAGGGCAGCATCACTCTTGTGATATTGGTGGAATGAGCCATTTTCCCGCTCCAGCAAAACCATTGTTTCAAAGTCATGCAGAGGCATTCCCAGTTTCTGCAGAAGATACTGCCCTGCGGCTGACTGCGCTCGACAGAGGGTGAAATACTGTTCCTTGTCATGCTTCAGCAACAGACGGCTCCATCCGTTACAGAGGTTGCAGACGCTGTCGAAGATAACGATCTTGTTGGGGGTGGAGGGGAGCATAGGTGAGAAGAGGGCGGTCCAAAGGATAAAATCGGCTTCAGTACCGCCCAGCAGATCAGTGCACGTGGCCGTGGTCAATCTCTTCTGTGGAAGCTTCGCGAACGGAAACGACTTCGATATCGAAGTGCAGCTCAACACCAGCCAGGGGGTGGTTGCCGTTAATTGTCACCTCGTCTCCGTCGATATCAATGATTTCCACCTCGATAGGGTGACCATCAGTGCTCTCAGCGCGAAATGCCATGCCCACCTCCAGGTCTTCAACCCCACCGAAGGCACTGCGGGGCATTGTCTGAATCAGCTCGGGGTTTTGCTGGCCGTATCCGTCTTCAGGGGCAATTATGGCGGTGAATTTGTCCCCAGGTGCCTTTTCCAGCATTTCCCGCTCAAGTCCGGGAATGATATTGCCCACCCCTTGCAGGTACTTGAGCGGCTCGCCATTGGCAGATGAGTCGATGACTGTGCCGTCTGCATCTTTCAGGGTGTAGTGAATCTCCACAACTGTGTGGTTGGCAATCTTCATGGATAATCTCTGATTTAGAAGCGTGAGTGAAGTAGCGCTTACCGCTGCGCTGGGAAACGGAAGGTAAAGGCTGTGAAGCTCTAATTGTATTGAGAGGCTGGGCGCGCCGCAACATACGCGGAGCGCCCAAAAAATCAACAGGCGATGGAAAGGTCTTGCTCGCAGCCACCGTAGAGGCTGCTAGCGGTTTGCACGAGATTTTCACTGAGCTGCCAGGGGAACCCCAGCTCTATTAAGCGCTCCTCAAGGTATTCGAGCAGTGCATCAAACAAAGCTGGGTTCAGGCCCCGCGCGAGGAAGCTTGCCCGGCTACTGCGATCTGGTTCGGGCTGCTCTGAAAGTGCGAGGTTGAGGAACTGAGCCTGTCGGCTCTGTTGTTTGCGATGATCACAAATTTCGTAACTTGATAGGTGGCGGCCTATGGCCTCGTAGAATTCACTGACTGTGTGATTGACAAATTTAGCACCACCGACCTGATCTAACAGGCTGTCCATATCTCTCCCCCCGGTGAGCAGTTGGTACTGAAATAAAAATTTCCGCAGAGCCGAAAAATATTGTGATAGCGATAGTGCACAAAGTGCGTTGGCTCAATGACGGTACAACATTAATTGGTGAGCAGCGTAAGTCATATTCGCCCTTACTGCCAACTTGCTTTCAGTAAATTGTCATTCTGTTCGACAGGTTGTTATACACTTTGCTTTTATCTACGCCAAATAAAAAATTGCAATTTGTGTTAGTGTTTTTTGCCGCACAGCACTGTGCTTTTTTCTTCCGGCAGTTAGACTGCACGATTGAACCAAATACAAAAATGCAACTTATAAGGATGATTTATGGCAAGTATTTTTACTCAAATTATGAATGGGGATTTACCCGGGCATTTTATCTGGCGCGATGATAAAGCAATCGCGATCATGACCATTTCCCCGATCAAACCGGGGCACTGCTTGGTAATTCCGGTAGAAGAAATTAATCACTGGGATGATGTTCCTGCGGATATTGCGGCGCACTTAATGCTTGTTGCGCAAAAAGTCGCCAAAGGCCTAAAGGCGACTTACTCGCCAAAGCGTGTAGGTGTAATGATCGCCGGGCTGGAAGTTCCCCATACCCATTTACATTTGATTCCTGTAGATGAGTTGACAGATTTTGATTTTTCTCTACAGAAACCTGCAACGTCTGAGCAGTTGGCAGCTGAAGCAGAGAAAATCCGCGTAGCGCTAAAGAATCTGGGTTACAGCGAAGCTGATTGCGATTGATAGTGTATTGAAAAAAGTCGTTGACTGGTTGGTCCGCTTTTGACTCCTGTATTTTTTTGGAAGCGGTGCATCCAAAGCGAATTCTCAGGTAGTCTAGTTGAACGTAACGGTGATAATTACGAGAAACCTGCAATGGCAACTTTGAAAAAAGCTTTTTTAGCCCCGATACTCGCACTGTTGGCCATTTGTTCGGCCTACAGTGCCTCTGCTCAGGCTGAGAAAATGGAAAGCAAAACCTTCGATGTCAGTGGCTTTACCCGGGTGTCCCTTAAAGGGAGCTCCCATGTTGAGGTGATCCAGGCGGACCACTTTGCTGTGAGTGCAACTGGGCCGGCTGAAGCGATGTCGCATACCAAGGTGGCGGTGAAAGGCGATACTCTCGAGTTATCTGTGGAAGACAACACTCAGCGTTGGTTTGGCGTGGTCACTATTACTCGCGACCAGGAAGTACACTTCACGGTAACGATGCCCAAGGTGGAAGGGCTTCTTGTCACTGGCTCTGGCGACGCCAATGCCGGCAGTATTGAGAGCGAACGCCTGGATCTTGGCATCAGTGGATCTGGTGCAATTTATGTGAAAAAGGCGGCGGCAGAGTCCCTTAATGCATATGTGACCGGTTCCGGGGATCTGCTGGTTGATAAGGCACTGGCGGTTAATGGCGAAGTTGGTATCACCGGCTCCGGTGACCTGCATTTTCGCAGTATCACTGGCGAAAGCCTCTCAGCGGAAATCAAAGGCTCGGGAGATATGAAAATTGGTGGTCGAGTCGCTAGTGTCGACATCAAAATTATGGGCTCTGGGGATTTTGCTGGCCGAGGCCTACGCGCTGATAGTGCTTCTGGTTCGGTGACGGGGTCTGGAGATATTGTCCTGAAACGCCCACAGCGAGATTCTTTCTCAGTCATGGGCTCTGGGGATGTCGCCTTGGTGGACTGACCCTGGTCCTCGATATTATCTTGCGCACGGCCTTGCTGGCAGTGCGTTTCTCTTTGCGAGACTGGTTTTGTTTAGTCTCGCTCGCTATTTAGGAAGTTACCTCCCGCATGGAATCCCAGGTGATAGAGCCTCGGCAGCAGAGCCTCGAAAGCGGCACTGATCAAGATAGTAGGCACGGTAAACGCCTCAAGGAAAAATTGCGTCGCTGGGGGCGTGGAGCCCAGGAAAAATCTCACTGGGCAGCAGAGCGACTGATGGATCGCCGTGTATGTGTGGGGGTGACGGGGCTCAGCGGTGCCGGTAAGTCGACCCTGCTCACAAGTCTTATCTACCAGTTGAGCCATCCGCAAAAGGCCCAGCTGCCAGGGTTTGCCCCAGCGTTAAACGGTGACCTGCTCGGTGCCGAATTGAAGCCAGCCCTTGATTCGGGCCTTCCGGTATTTGACTATCAAAGTTGCCTCGATGCACTGATGTCAGAGCCACCTCGTTGGCCGCAAAGCACCCGTGATGTAACGGCGATGGAGCTACATATTCACTTGCGCTGCCATCGTCGTTTTCGTGGCAAGGGTTATAAAACCCTGATTCTAGAATTGCGCGACTACCCGGGGGAGTGGTTAATGGACCTGTCCCTGCTGCGGATGGATTATCGTGAATGGTGCCGTCATCAGGCGCATATCATCGGCTCTGACACCAGGGCCGGCCTGGCTCCCGAGCTTGTAACACGCTTAGCTGCTCTGTCACCCCGATCTCAGGCCAAGGAAAGTGAGCTTGCGTCACTCTGGGAGGATTACAGACGATTCCTTCAGGATTGTAGAAAAGAACGGAAGCTCAGTTACCTGCAACCAGGGAGAGCCCTTCTCGATAATGAGGACTATGGGGTACTGCCGTTACTCGATTTACGTGAGTTGAGTGCCGATGAGTTGGCGGCGATGCCGGACGACAGTAACTACCAGGTATTGCGACGCCGCTATGAGGCCTATGTTCAGGGGCAGGTAACCCCCTTCGTTGAGAGCCATTTTCGCCACCTGGATAGGCAGTTGGTGTTGGTGGATATGATTGGCACATTGTTTGCCGGAGAGCAGGCCCTCGATGATATGCGCCTGGCTTTCACCCATATCGCAGATACTTTCCGCTACGGGGAGTCCGGCCTACTGAGTAGACTTTGGCGCCCAAAAGTTAACCGGCTTCTATTTGCTGCGACCAAAGTGGACCAGGTTCTGGCGGCAGATCATGATGCGCTCCGCCAGTTACTCGGGCAGCAATTGCAGCAGATATTTACCGGTGCTAGACACCGTGGTCTTCCCATTTTTAGTGAAGCAATTGCAGCGGTACGCTGTTCTCGGGAAGATCAGCGCAATGGCCGGCGCATGCTCGTGGGCCACGATCTCAAGGGGCGTTATTTGGGGTTTGAAAATGCAGAGATTTTTTCACGTCTTCCAAGCGAGGCGGAGGGCTGGAGCCACTACACCGGTGCAGCACCTCCACAGCTGCGCCCTCCCCAGGGAATGGATTCCGGTACCATTCCCCATATCCGTGTTGATGCGCTACTGAATTTGCTGCTTGGAGATAAAGTTTGATGCAAGGTGACAATAATGAGACACAGCGGCGAACCACACGTATAGAGTCATTACAGGAACCTGAAAGGGAGGTGCCACACAGGGATACGACGCGGGTTGAAGCCTTACAAGAGGAGCGAGGGGATATTCCCAGATCCATCACAACTGGGGAGTCTCTGCCGGATCGTATTGCATTTTCAGAGTTGCGCCTGCCAGTTTTTCGACTCAAGTGGTTGAAACCCGCACTCCTTTCGGCGCTGGCGCTTACGGTGGGGGTGCTGGCGTGGGAGTTGCGGCAATTATATACCTGGGCGGCGGATAAACATTGGAGCCTGGGAGCCCTTGCAGGCGTGGTTATTGCGATATTTGCAGCCGTCATTGTCAACTCTGTGTGGGAGTTCTTTCGCGCTGGTCGTCCTCTGCGAAAGCTTGAAAAAACCCAGTCGATGGCTGCGGAAATGCGTGATTGTCGCAGTCACAAAGAGGCGGAGCCATTTCGTAAGCAGTTGCAGGAACACTTTGCCAACAAGCCCCAAGGGGTCCTGCTCAATCGTGTGCTTGATGAGGCGCCGGACTACTTTGATAGTAGTGAGCTGCTCCAGCATCTCGAAGTGACCTTTCTAGATGCCCTTGACCAAGAGGCGTTGCGACGTGTAGTGCGCCACTCCACAACGACCGGTGCACTGGTGGGGTTGAGCCCGTTTGCTAGTATTGACATCCTGGTCGCACTGCGCCAGTCACTTCGTATGATTGATGATGTGGCACAAATTTATGGAGTGCGTCCGTCGCTCGTAGTGCGCTGGCGTCTCTTCAAGAAGGTACTCGCCCTTGTGGCCTATAGTGGTGCCAGTGAATATGCCATAACGGAAATGTGGCCAGAGCTGGTTGGGGATAGCATGCTCAGTACGGTTTCGGCGCGCCTGGGGCAAGGGGTTGGAGCTAGTCTGTTTGTTGCACGCATTGGTTTGGCAACCATGCAGAGCTGTCGGCCTATCCCATTTGCGGATAAGCGTCGTCCACGCCTGGGCTCCGTAATGGCACGCATTGGGCTGGGGCTGAAGGAGAGGATGCCCCAGGTTTTCTCTGCTGTAGGATTTGGCCGTAAGGAAGCGGGGCCCACGCGTAAAGAGCATGCAGGGTTTTCCCGTTCTAGCGGTGATTAGCCCCTCCATTTTCTCTAAAAATCGCCCAGCCCAAATATGGAGAAGGGCCTGAGCTGGGTAATCAGGCTCCTCTGTTAAGGGGCAGAGCTTTCTTGGATTTTTTACTGGAACTGCTTCTTCATCAGCATACGGGTGTGGTGTCGGTCTACCAGTTGGGCCAGGGCTTCAAAACGACGCTTAACATAAGGGGCAGGGTTGTTATTTCCCGCATCGTCCCGATATTCAACTCCAGAGCGAACGTGTTGCAATTCACGGGTTAATTCAGTGATCGCGCTAAAGATGCTTTGTGTGTCATCTTCGCTGTGAAAAACATAGGTTTGTGCAGTGTCTTTGAGGTAATTATTGCACTCACTCAACCACTCAAGGCGTTGTTCCAGAAAGCGTATGGTATTGCGGATGCCTCCTTTGTACTCGGGGTTGAAGTGCTCATTGATATACTTGTCGAGACTGCGCATGCCTGAATCGACGAACTGTTCCACCACGCTGCTGCAGTACTTTTCGGTGAGGTAGGATGGATGGGTATTGGCGATGCTTTGGGTGCTGGCAAATAGCAGGCATAGGAGCCCGGTGGCTCGCAGAAATGCTGAGATAGGAGAGTTCATATTCTTGCCCATGCGTTGCTCTTTTTTGTGACGGTTATTCTATCCGCCTAACACGCATTATTGGTTTACGACTTTGTCCGGCGGAGTATTTTTTGTGACAGTCTTCACATGAATATCTAAAACGCCAAAAAGTGTCAACGATTATTAAGTGAGGAGTGACAGCTTTGTCCCAAATGGTTTGTCAGATGGTAAATTTCCTTCGGCTCTTTGTTGAAAAATTAAGTGAAGTAGAGGTTTGTTTTGGCTGAATACGAGTTTGATCTTTTTGTAATCGGGGCCGGTTCTGGTGGTGTGCGAGCTGCGCGTATGGCCGCTGCCCTGGGCATGAAAGTTGCTGTGGCGGAAGACCGCTACATGGGTGGAACTTGTGTCAACGTTGGATGTGTCCCGAAAAAGCTCTTTGTATACGCTAGCGGATATAGTGAGAGCTTTGAGGATGCCAAGGCCTACGGATGGGAGAATTCTGGTGTGAATTTTGATTGGCCTACCTTGAGGGACAACAATGCAAAGGAAATTAGTCGGCTTAATGGTATCTATCGTAACTTGCTCGATAATTCCGGTGTAACAGTAATTGATGGGCGGGCTAGAATTGTTGATCCAAACTGCGTGGTTGTGAATGAAGTTAAGTTTACAGCTGAACGTATTTTAGTGGCCACGGGCGGCTGGCCATTTATTCCTGATATTCCCGGTAAGGAATTTGTAGTGACCTCCAATGAAGTTTTTTCCATGGAGGAGTTTCCACAGCGCGTACTTGTAGTAGGTGGTGGTTATATTGCTGTGGAATTTGCCGGAATTTTTGCTGGTCTTGGTGCAGATACCCACCTTTCTTATCGCAGGGATTTATTTCTGCGTGGCTTTGACCGGGATGTCCGTAATTTTGTGCGCGATGAAATGGTTAAGAAAGGAGTTGATTTAAAATTCAATCATAAAGTTAGTGCTATTGAAAAATTACAGGATGGCAGTCTCCTTGTGCATGCTGAGGATGGCTCGAGCCTGAATGTAGATATGGTACTGTACGCGACAGGTCGGGTGGCTAATACCGGGGGGCTTGGCCTTGAGCAGCAGGGTGTGGTACTTCACAAAGATGGCACCATCTCGGTTGATGACAATTTCCGTACGAATGTACATTCAATCTATGCACTAGGGGATGTAACTGGCGAGCCTCAATTAACTCCCGTTGCACTTGCAGAGGCCATGGCTCTGGTTAAGCATTGGCGGACCGGCAATACTGCAGAGATTGATTACAACAATATCCCCACAGCGGTCTTTTGCCAGCCAAATATCGGCACTGTAGGCTTGTCGGAAGAGGAGGCTCGGGACTCGGGAATCCCGGTAGCGATTTTCAGGTCCGAGTTTCGTCCAATGCGCCATACGGTGAGTGGTAATTCTGAGCGGACACTGATGAAGTTGGTGGTTGATACTAATACTGACAGAGTTATTGGTGTGCATATGGTGGGTGATGATGCGGGGGAGATCATTCAGGGAATAGCTATAGCTCTGAAAGCGGGTGCAACTAAAAAGACCTTTGATGAAACCATCGGAATTCACCCAACAGCAGCAGAGGAGTTTGTCACGATGCGCACGCCGGTGGGCGGGTGATTATCGCCCCGGTCAGTGGTTCCCTTTTGTTTGTATAATAGGGGACCCCTTGGTGGTGAGCCGATTGCGGTATGTTAGGTTGGATTATCCGGCTGCTTTTCAAATAGTCGGTTTTCAGTAGCAGGTGATACTTGCGGAGAGGCTGCACCGGGGTGCTGCCTCTTTTCCGGATCTCCTCGAATAATCTTCCTTATTCCTCTACTTCAACTTCGCATAGCGCTTGGTGGCGCTGCGCTTTTCTGCGCTCGCTACGCTCTTTCAGGCAGCGCTCAGCTGAAGCAAATGTATCATTAACCGCTCGGTGGATGGATTCATTTTCACTGCTGATAGTCACGGGGTTGCCACTGATGGCAAGCTCCAGAGAAGCTCGAAATTGTCGACCTTTGCTCTTGTGTTGGTGGGGGGCTTCCAGGACTACACGACTGCGAATGATGTCGCCACAATAACGTTCCAGCTTATGTAACTTTTTGGATACCGTGGTAGCCAGGGCGGCTGATTTGTCGATATCGCGGAACACAATGTTATCGTTAGGCGCAGATTTCATGGGCAAATACCTCCGGTTAAAGGAAACCATGCAGGCCGCGTTTGCGGTTTGCTAGAAAAAGGTAGGGCGCCCTAGTGGGAGGGGTCGTGTCTGCAGTGGAAGCACCGAGCCGCCGGGAGCGCAACGAATATTTGCTGGTAGAACAGCTATGGGTGTTTTACGTCCGGGTCGGGTTTCCGCTGTGGTCAGCGATCTTCTCCCTGCTATCCATAATGCTTCCGCTAAAAAAAAAATCAAGCGCTATCGCAGGAAAATGTCACATAAAATTTGACGAATCATCATTAAGATGACTTGTGCTTATGAGTTTTGGGGGTTTATTGAGCAAGTGAGTACTAAAGGTGGACGAGAGGTCATTGCTCGCGGGCTGCAGCCTGCGTAAAATTGACATCACTGCGCGGCGAATTTTGAGATGTTTGAACAAAATTTAAGCTCAGCGCTTTTATCTCACCACTGACAAAAAATCGAGAAATGGGTTCTGTACAATGGCGGTAATGCGGTACTGCTCGCTCTTTCTGGCGGGCTTAGTAGTTTTTGGCGGGGCTGTAGCGCAGGCGCAATCAACCCTGGGGGTGGAGAAGAACCGGCTTGCTCGGCTGGAACAGTCCCTTGAGAACAAGCAGGTTGAGCTGGAGGATATTGAAAATGAGCTTCTCTCCTATGAATATAAGCTGGAGCGTGCTCAGGAGTCCCTAAACGGGCTGCGTAAGGAGTTCGAGGAGAGTCGTCTTGAGTTGGAAGAGGCGCGCCGGGCACACGAGTCCAACGCAAACTCGGATACGGAGCGTCGCCTGACCAAAGCGAAGCACGGTTTTGCTATGGCGGAGCGCGGTGTGGATAGCCGTAGTCGTCGACTGGAGTTTATCCAGTCGAACCACAAGGAGCTACAAGCCAAGCTTACGGAAGAGCGGAAAGCAGTAGTGCAGACCAAGGCTAAGATCTCCGCACAGCAGGACAAGATTAGTCAAATGGTGGAAACTATGCTGGCTAAGGCTGAGGAGTCTGAGAGGAGGGCTGCCCTGGCCCGAAGCGCTAAGGTTGAGAAACCTAAGCCTCCAAAGCTAAAGACTGCTGCGATAGAAAAGCCAAAAAAGAAGGAAGTTGCCCCTAAGTCGCAACCGGCTCCGGTTGTGGAACGGAATATCGATCCGGAATTGCTGTCTTATGTTGAGCGTGAACAGGAGCGCCTAAGCACCCTGTTGGCTGACAAGGATGGGGAAAACAAACAGACCTTCCGTAATCTTGAGTTGCGGCCCTCTGGAGGTGAGCGACTGCCTTTCGAGTTCCTGGGTAAGAATCAATACCGGCTGGTGACAACGGTCGAAGCGGGTAGGCAGACTTACAAGATTAATACCTGGAAATTCCGTCGCACGATTCCAGCTGAAGATGATGGTACACGTTACGTATTCGTATTTGATGCGCGACGCCTCTCAAGGCCTCGCCTAGTGATGTATCCCGAATACGTTTTGGACTCCCTGAAGTGATCACGCTAGGAAAGCCCGCATTTGCGGGCTTTTTTGATTCATCTTGCATCCCCTGCGCCTGCTAATCCTGCTTCGAAAAGTGATTGATAGTGACTGCTTTCCGGGGCAGGGTTGCTTTGGTAGAGGATAATATTGTCAAGCCAAAGGGGATTATCCAGGGCAGCGGTAAATAAACTGGAAAAACCATCCTGACAACGAGCCAAGGTTATATGTGGGCGGTAGTCCAGCTTCTCGGGCTCCATACCCAGATTCATAATCAGTCTTTTGCAATCCTCATGCGCTTTCAGCAATTCTGGACTGCATGTCAGCTCAACGGCGAGTACTTTTGAATTATTTTGGGGGAAGGGGGTTATTGAGCTGATATGCCCCTCAAATTTCGCGGTGCTTTTCGCGATTTCCTCTAATCCACTTTGGATTGGCGGTATTTTTTCGTTTGGAGTCTGGCCTAGAAATGCCAGTGTCAGGTGTCGGTTCTGTCTGCCTGTCCAGCGTATCCGGTTTGATACCTGTGGGTGCATTTTCTTCTTGTGGTGTGTACATAGATCATCAAGAAAGGCCTGCGCATCGACTGGTGGGCGAATCCCAATAAATAGGCGTGAAGTGGTTTTAGGGGTCTGATTTGGTTCTTTTGACATGATATTTCTCTTTACGCCCTTGAATTACTATTTGTTACCCATATCTCTGTAGTGCGGGAGGTAGCTTTATTCAAAGTGTTTTCTGCAAAAATGCTCGGGCCTTGTGCCGAGCGAATTTTAATATTGCTCTGAATTGAGGATATAACAATGCGTAATTTTGATTTTTCCCCTCTTTACCGCTCTGCGATTGGGTTTGACCGAATGGCCAGTTTGCTGGATGCCATGACCACCAGCGAGCAAAAACAACCTTCCTATCCTCCTTATGATATAGAGTTGACTGGTGAGGACAGTTATAGGATTACTATGGCGGTAGCGGGTTTTGAGCAATCGGAGTTGGATATCCAGGTTGAGCAAAACCGCCTGACAGTGTCCGGCAAAAAGCCGGATGAGTCTTCCCGAGGAAATTTTCTGCACCGAGGTATTGCAGCCAGGAATTTTGAGCGGCGCTTCCAACTTGCTGATCACGTTAAAGTAACAGATGCGAAGCTTGCCAATGGATTGCTGCACATAGAGTTGGTACGAGAAATTCCCGAGGCAATGAAACCTCGCAAGATTCAAATCAGTGACGGTAATTTACTACAGCATACTGACGGTGAGAAAAAGTCAGACACGGTAGCAGCCTAATTTGTCACATGTATGCCCACTGTGCCGCCATGCGGCGGTACAGTTTTACTACCGCGATAAGTTCCGCAGTTATCATCAGTGTGATCGCTGCGCGTTAGTGTTTGTGCCCGCTGAATATCATCTTACCCTAGATGAAGAACATGCCTATTACGACCTTCATGAGAACTCCATGGAGGATGAGGGGTACCACCGTTTTCTCAGTCGTTGTGCTGCTCCGTTGCTGGAAGAGTTGGCACCGGCAAGCGATGGCCTGGATTTTGGTTGTGGTCCTGCACCGCTGCTAGCCAGAATCCTGGCGGATGGTGGCCACAGAGTTGAGTTATACGATCGTTATTATGCCCCCACCACTGGCGCCCTGAAAAAGTCCTATGACTTTATTGTTGCGACAGAAGTGGTAGAGCACCTTGTATCGCCTGGAGATGAATTGGCATGCCTTTGGCAGAGGTTGCGGGATGGCGGAGTGATGGCACTGATGACAAAGTTGGTGATTTCCGCAGAGCGCTTTACCAATTGGCACTATATCCGCGACCCCACACATATCTGTTTTTTCAGTGTGCAGACCTTCCACTGGCTGGCAAAGAGGTTGGGCGCGGAGCTTCAATTTGCCGATAGTGATGTCATTTTCCTGCGCAAATCAGGTGTTTACTCTGAATAATTTTGCCCGCACAGTAGTTCGATATTCACTGGGCGTTGTGGCCAGGAATTTTTTGAAGAGCGCGGTAAAGTGACCCATATCCTGATAGCCAACTTTTTCTGCAATCTCGTTAACCGACAAGTTGCTGGATTGTAAGAGTTCCCGAGCCATATCTACCCTTACATTCTGCAGGTATTGCAGAGGTGTTTGACCGGTAGCCAGCTTAAATCGCCGGTTAAATGACCGCACACTCATATCAAACATTTGTGCTACTTCGCTCAAGCGTACTTCAGAATTGCAATGTTCTTTAAGCCAGGCCTGAGCCTGAACGATATCTTCATCCGGGTGCAAGTGCACAGCGCCCTCGGAATAGGCGATCTCCTCAAATGGCCTGCGGATCTCATGGGAAAAATTTCTTTCTACATGACTCGCGACTGCTGGTCCGTATAGCTGGCGGATCATATGCACTGTGACATCAGCGAGGGCGTTGACACTTGCGGCACAAAAGAGCTTATCCGCCTGAGTAATAAAATACTGTTGTTTTAATTTAACTTTGGGGTAGTCAGAGCTGAAACGGTCAAAGTAATGCCAGTGCGTGGTGGCGGGTTTGCCATCAAGCAGACCAGCTTCGGCCAAGAAGCAAACTCCAGTACCAACTGCGTTGATCGCGGCCCCGGCTGCTGCCTGACTCTTGAGCCAGTCCAGGATTGGTACGCTTCGCTTGAGTGCGGGGCGCGGATTGCGCCACAGGGCGGGAATGTAAATCAAATCGCTGTCCGGTGCCTCGCTTAAGGCAACATCGGGCTGAAAAGAAAAACCACAACGGGTATTGACCGGATGTCCATCCAGGCTGGCAGTGACCAGCTGCAGGGATTCTTTTTTCCCCTCCACCCGGGCGCGACTCTCGGCACCGCGCAGCATTTCAAGTGGAAGTACTGTGCCGGTTGCCAGCATTTGATCAATCAGGAGAAAGGTAACCGTTCGCATTGCATACCCAAGCGCACTTGCGCCATTGGCCAAAACACTCAATTTTGCTGGCCAGTATGCCCATAACTGGGCGGAATCGCCACCCCCTACACTCCTCAATTACAAAATTTAGTGTTTAGTGCTTGGCTGGAGATCAGGATGCAGCGCCTTCCCGTAATCACCGCATTTGGCGGTTTTAACCCCGCAGGGCGTAGTTCCTTCCATCGGGGGTATTCCCGTTTGGTGCTGGACAAGCTCAGCCAGAAGGAGCGGATAGACACTCTTTCAGATCTTGCTGCGCTGATGGGGTTGCGCGCCGGAGTTGAAGCCGGAGGTCCCCTGGGAGCTGAACTTGAGCAGCAGGTGTTATGTGGAACTCTGGTTCGTGAATTGGAGACCCGCTTTTACGACTACCGCAAATGCCACTTCCACCAAGCAGCAAACCTGAGTAGCGCCGATGGCATCACTTTTGAGATGTCGGTGCGTCAGCTGCCGCATCCCCAGCCAGAGGAATGGCTTGTCGAGGCTATTGGCAGTGGCAAAGTGAGAGTGACCGCTCCGAGCCTATCGGTAATGTTGGATAGCTACAGGGAGATTCCTGTCGGTGCCGGTGGGCAACTGCCCAGTGGGTTTGAACCGGGCGATCACTACAATTCCCGTTTCCATCCCCGCGGCCTGCAGTTGGCTGTGTTGGGTGCTTCGGATGCTGTGCGTTCGATGGGGGTCGATTGGGAGGCAGTTGTCGCAGCTGCCGGGCCGGGTAATATTTCCATTTACGCCTCTTCGGCGATGAGCCAACTGGACCACTTTGGCAATGGCGGCTTGATGCAGTCTCGCCTGCGCGGTTCGCGGGTGAGTTCCAAGCAGTTGGCCCTCGGCTTAAACAGCATGCCCGCAGATTTTGTAAATGCGTACGTACTGGACAATGTTGGATCTACCGGTGCAGTGACAGGAGCTTGCGCGAGCTATCTCTATAACCTACGTGCCGGAGTGGAGGATATTCGCAGTGGCCGTGCGCGAGTTGCTGTTGTCGGTGCTGCCGAGGCGCCGCTGGTACCTGAAGTTGTAGATGGTTATTCCACCATGGGTGCCCTGGCAACGACTGAGAATTTACGCAAGCTCTACCCGGGTGAGGTGGATTTCCGTCGCACCAGTCGCCCTTTTGGTGAAAACTGTGGGTTTACCCTGGGAGAGGGGACTCAGTGGGCGATTTTGATGGATGATACACTGGCGCTGGAATTGGGTGCAAATATCCATGGTTCCGTTGCTGGCGTTTACATCAATGCCGATGGTAACAAGAAGTCTATTTCTGCTCCGGGACCTGGTAACTATCTAACCATGGCCCGGGCAATGGCGGAATCTCGAGCAATAATTGGTGATGAGGGGTTACGCAGACGCAGTTTTGTGCAAGCGCACGGCTCCAGCACACCGCAAAATAGAGTGACCGAGTCGGAAATACTCGACCGTCTGGCGGGTGCTTTTGGCATCGAGCAGTGGCCAGTGTGTGCGGTAAAAGCCTATGTCGGGCATACCGTGGCCGCCGCCAGTGGAGATCAGCTGATCTCTGCGCTGGGCATTTTTGACAAAGGTATCTTGCCGGGCATTTTGACTACTGAGAAGATCGCTGATGATGTCCATCAGGAGAACCTGAATATTTCCCTTGAGCATATTGAGAGGGATCCGCACTCACTTGATCTCGCCTTGTTGAACTCAAAGGGCTTTGGCGGTAATAACGCGACGGCAGCCGTGCTCTCTCCGCACTTAACCCGCAGTATGATCGAGAAACGCCATGGGCAAAAAGCTATGGCGAATTACCTCAAAAGCAATGAGGCTGTTACGGAGCGGGCCCTGGCCTATGACGCTAGAGCCAGTCGAGGTGAATTGAATACCATTTATCGTTTTGGTGAAGGGCTTATCGATGAGGGCGATATTTCCCTATCGACTGAAGAAGTGGTTCTTCCCGGTTTTCCCCCGATTCCTCTTCCGGAAGGGAATCCCTTTGATGATATGGTGTAGAGTGGACATAACAATGCTGCCCAAATCTGCTTTTGTTGCTGCACCGCGTTGGCTGGGTAGGAGTTTTAACGCTTTTATTTAACAGGGAAAATTAATGGCAGACAAGGATGTGTGCAATGGGCCTGAGGATGACAGCGATCTGGGGTTGCGCTTAAAAATGGTGCGCAAGATCTACGGTATCTCCCAGCGCGAGCTAGCGCGGCGGGCTGGAGTCACAAATGCCTCCATTTCCTTCGTCGAGCAGGGCCGTGTCAGCCCATCGGTTGGTTCACTAAAAAAGATATTGGCCGGTGTACCCATGTCACTGGCTGAGTTTTTTTCCCTTAAGCTTGTCGAACCCGGTCAAATTTTCTTTCGTGCAAGTGAAATGCCGGATGTTGGTGATGGCTTGGTTCGCTCTCAGTTGCTCGGTGGCGTCCACGCCGGCCGGAGTATGTCCATCCTGCGAAGAGTGTTTCCTGTTGGGCTTGGATCCGGGCCCGATCTTTCGGTTACCGACGGAGAAATAGGCGGGATAGTGGTGGCGGGTGAGCTCGAGGTTACTGTTGGCTCCGATCTGGCTCTATTGGGTGTGGGGGATGGCTTCTATTTTAGTGGCAGGCGACCCCACCGTTTTCGTAACTCCGGTCATTGTGACTGCATAGTTGTTCATGCGACAGCACCGGCTCAAGCGCTTTCCAGCCAATTCTGAAGGTAAAGGCCTATTAAGGGTAAATCGCGCCAAATGGCTGAAAACGCGAATCAATCCACGATAGGCTAGCCTGGGCTTCTGCACCCAGCCGCCGTCCCCCCGGGTGGTTGTTTTCTGTACTTGGGTGCCCTTGGCGCCACTCCATTTGTAAGAAATAGTATTCAAACAATCGTTTGAATCTGGCTATACTACGGCTGACCATATTGGGCTCAAGTGTCACCGCACCCGCGGGGCGGCCTATGGTTGCACAAAAATTCCGACCCCGGGCCCAGGATTGCGGCCCAGAATAAAAGAGGTCAATCAATGTTATTTAGTGGCAAAGCGCTCACGGTACAGATGCTGGATAACGGCATTGCTGAGCTCAAGTTCGACCTGCAAGGTGAATCCGTCAACAAGTTTAACCGCCAGACGGTTTCTGAATTTTCCCAAGCGCTGGATGCTATCGAAGCAGCAGATGGTGTTAAAGGCGTACTGCTGACCAGCGGTAAAGGCGTCTTCATTGTTGGTGCTGATATTACCGAGTTTGGTGATGCTTTTTCCGCTGGTGCGGAAGGTGTTGCTGATCTGATGAATCAGAACAATGAAAATATCAACCGCCTGGAGGACCTACCGGTTCCGACTGCAGTGGCAATCAATGGCTACGCACTTGGCGGTGGCTTTGAGGTGTGTCTGGGCTGTGACTTCCGCGTGATGGGCGAGGGAGCCAAAGTTGGTCTTCCGGAAGTTAAACTGGGCCTGATCCCAGGCTGGGGCGGCACTGTTCGCCTGCCGAGGGTAGTAGGTGTTGATGTGGCAGCTGAGTGGATTGCCGCGGGTAAAGAGCAGAAGCCGGCTGCGGCGCTGGAAGCTCACGCGGTTGATGCCGTGGTACCCACCGACAAACTCAAAGATGCGACTATCAAGTTGCTTGAGCGCGCGATCAGTGGCGAGCTGGACTACAAAGCGAACCGCGAGATCAAGAAATCCCAGATTCCCTTGAACGACACCGAAGCGCTGATGGCCTTCTTTACCACCAAGGCATTTGTAGGGCAGCAGGCGGGCAAGAACTACCCATCTCCGGTAGCTGCGGTTGAGTCAATCGAGCAGGGTTACAAATTGACCCGCGACGAAGCGCTGAAAATTGAGCAGGAGAAGTTTATCTTCTGTGCCCAGACTGGCACTGCCAAGTCCCTGGTAGGCTTATTCCTGGCAGATCAGGCGATCAGTAAGGTTGCCAAAGGTTGGGAAAAGAAAGCTGACAAGCCGATTGAGCGTGCGGCGGTATTGGGTGCCGGCATTATGGGGGGCGGTATCGCCTACCAGTCCGCCTACAAAGGCACTCCGATAAAGATGAAGGATATCGATCAGAAAGGTATCGATCTCGGCCTGAATGAAGCGAATAAACTGTTATCCAAGCTGGTTGATCGTAAGCGTCTCACTCCAGTGAAAATGGGTGAAGTACTCAATCGCATTGAACCTACCCTGAGCTACGACGGCTTCGATAATATCGATGTTGTTGTAGAAGCCGTTGTCGAAAATCCCAAGGTGAAGCACGCCGTGCTGAAAGAAGTGGAAACTAAGGTGAGCGAAGACACTGTAATCGCTTCCAACACTTCTACTATTTCCATTAATCACCTGGCTGAGCCGCTTTCCCGTCCGGAAAATTTCCTGGGTATGCACTTCTTCAATCCAGTGCACAAAATGCCATTGGTTGAAGTGATTCGTGGAGAAAAAACTTCTGATTCTGCTGTGGCTCGCGTTGTTGCTTACGCTAACAAAATGGGCAAAAAAGCCATTGTTGTGCGTGACTGCCCTGGATTCCTGGTAAACCGCGTTCTCTTCCCTTACTTTGCCGGCTTCTCCATGTTGGTGCGCGATGGTGCTGACTTCCAGGTCGTCGATAAAGTCATGGAGCGCTGGGGTTGGCCAATGGGCCCCGCTTACCTGATGGACGTTGTCGGTATTGATACCGGCGTTCACGCAGAGAGCGTAATGGCCGCAGGTTTCCCTGATCGCATGGGTAAAAACTTTACCGCCGCTTCTGATGTTATGTATGAGGCGGGCCGTTACGGTCAGAAGAATAACAAAGGCTTCTACAACTATGAGCAGGATAAAAAAGGTCGCCCGAAGAAAGTGGCTACTGAAGAATCCTATGAGTTGCTTAAGCCGCACGTAGCTGAGCGTCGCGAGTTTGAAAAAGACGAAATTATCGAGCGCATGATGGTGCCAATGGCAACCGAGCTGGCTCGCTGCCTGGAAGAGGGTATCGTCGACTCCCCGGCTGAGGCCGATATGGCGCTGATCTACGGCATCGGATTCCCTCCGTTTCGTGGTGGGATCTTCGCGTGGCTGGATAGCATTGGCTTGGATGAATTCGTGAAGATTGCCGATAAGTACGCCGATCTGGGTGAGCTGTACCAGCCGACCGATCGCATGCGAGAAATGGCCGCAAGTGGCATAACCTACTACGGCAACAAGTAAGGAGATTAGCGATGAGTTTAAATCCTAGAGATGCCGTAATTGTCGACTACGCACGTACGGCCATGGGTCGCTCGAAGAATGGTGTTTACCGCCATGTTCGCGCCGATGATATGTCTGCTGAATTGTTGAAAAAATTCTTGCAGCGCAACGACAAGCTCGACCCTGCTGAGATCGACGATCTGATCTGGGGCTGTGTCATGCAGCGTGATGAGCAGGGCTTTAACGTAGCTCGCTTTATCCTGCTACGCGCAGGCCTGCCGCACACTATCCCGGCTCAGACGGTTAACCGTCTGTGTGGCTCTTCCATGTCCTCTTTGCACACCGCTGCGGCCAATATCCAGGCCGGTGTTGGCGATGTATATGTTGTGGGTGGTGTAGAGCATATGGGCCACCTGAACATGATGGAGCATATCAGCCCTAACCCGATGCTGGGTCGCTATATGGCGAAAGCTGCAGGTTCCATGGGTATGACTGCTGAATACCTGGCGATGATGCACGGTATCCAGCGTCAGCAGATGGATGAGTTCGGTGCTCGCTCCCACCACCGTGCTGCCGAGGCTACCAAAGCCGGCAAATTCAATCGCGAGATTATTGCCATTGAAGGCCACGACGACGACGGCGTACCTTTCCTGGTTGAAACGGACCAAACCATTCGTCCGGACACCACAGTGGAAGGCCTGGCTCAGCTGAAGCCGGCATTCGATCCAAAGCATGGTCAAGTAACTGCCGGTACTTCCTCGCAGATCACTGACGGTGCTTCTGTGATGCTGGTAATGTCCGCCGAACGCGCTCAGGCTCTGGGTATGACCCCCATTGCCCGCGTGAAGGAAATGGCGCTAGCTGGAGTCGATCCGTCTATCATGGGTTACGGCCCTGTGCCCTCCACCAAGAAGGCACTCAAGAGCGCTGGCCTGGCAATTGGCGATATCGATAAGGTTGAACTGAATGAGGCGTTTGCGGCCCAGGCGTTGCCAGTGCTGAAGGATCTGGATCTGCTTGAGCAGATGGATGAGAAGGTTAACCTGTATGGTGGCGCTATCGCTCTCGGCCACCCCTTTGGCTGCTCTGGTGTGCGCATTACCGGTACCCTGTTGAGCGTTATGCAAAACGAAGGCGGTAACCTGGGTGTATCCACCATGTGTATTGGTCTGGGGCAGGGTATTACCACTATCGTAGAGCGCGTCTAACTGCGTTAGATCTCGGAAAAAGGCGCCTTTGCGGCGCCTTTTTTTATTTTGTGAGGAAAGTGTTCAGTAAAGTGTTGAAGCCCTCAAAATGCTGTGGCACAATCTGCACCCCTTGTCGCAATGGGCTCTTGTTTTGAGCTGAAACTCTTTACTTTTCAATGGGTTAGCGGCGAAAAAGTTCTGGGGACGTGGTGAAATTGGTAGACACGCCAGATTTAGGTTCTGGTGCCGAAAGGTGTGGGAGTTCGAGTCTCCCCGTCCCCACCAAATTAAGAACTCTGGAGTCCGCATGACTTGCCCTGGAGGGGTGAGTGCGGGCTCCTTGTATTTGGTGTTGGCCGGAAATTGCTGTGCAATTCTGACGGCTATGCCTACGAGGCGGTTGGCTAAGTCCCGGCGGCCCGGTATTCGTTGGCGCTGCGGCGCGATAAAAGAGATAGTCTCACGAGGATAAACATGCAGGTTTCCATCGAAACTACTTCCGGTCTGGAGCGTCGTTTAACGGTTAATTTGCCGGCGGAAATCGTCGATAAAGAAGTGGACAAGCGTCTCCAGCAGGCTGCCAAGACCGTTCGCGTAAATGGTTTCCGTAAAGGCAAGGTGCCTTTAAAAGTAGTGCGCCAGCGCTTTGGTGCCGGTGTTCGCCAGGAAGTACTCGGCGAGGTTATGAGCCGCTCCTTCTATGATGCAGTTCAAAAAGAAGAGTTGAAGCCGGCCGGCCAGCCCAGCATTGAAGCCAAGCAGACTGCTGCTGGTGAAAATCTGGAATATGTTGCCACTTTTGAAGTGTACCCCGAGGTTGAGCTGTCTGATCTGGCGGAAATCAGCGTTGAGCGCCCAATCGCTGAAGTAGCGGATACTGATGTAAACAACATGATTGATGTGTTGCGCAAGCAGCAATCCTCTTGGAAAGACACCAAGCGTAAAGCGCAAAAAGGTGACCGTGTTGTTATCAACTTCTTAGGTCGTAAAGACGGCGAAGAGTTTGAAGGTGGTAAAGCAGAGGGTCACCAGCTGGTGCTCGGTTCTGGCCAAATGATCCCCGGTTTTGAAGAGGGCATTCTCGGCATGAAGCCGGGTGAGGAAAAAGACCTGGATCTGACTTTCCCTGAAGACTATCAGGCTGAAGACCTGCGAGGTGCTGCAGTAACCTTTAATATCAAAGTGACCTCCTCCGAGAAGCCTGAGTTGCCTGAGTTGGATGAAGAGTTCTTCAAAGCTTATGGTGTGCAAGAGGGTGGCGAAGAGAAGTTCCGCGAAGAAGTTCGCAACAATATGGAGCGCGAACTCAAGAATGCAGCCTTGAACAAAGTTAAAACCCAAGTGATGGATCAGTTGTTCGAGAAGCACCCGGTTGAACTGCCTTCCGCACTGGTAGCTGGTGAAGTTAGCACTCTGCGTGGTCAGATGGTTCAGCAGTTTGGCGGCCAAATCAAAGCGGAAGATGCGGAGCGTATGCTGCCTGACACCATGTTTGAGGAGCAGGCTAAGCGTCGCGTAGTACTTGGTCTCGTTGTGGGTGAGATCGTTAAGCAAAACAACTTGTCAGTTGACGGAGATCTTGTAAAAGCGAAGGTTGAGGAGCTGGCCTCCACTTACCAGCAGCCGGAAGAGGTGGTTGAGTACTACTACAGTAATCGCGAACTGCTGTCTGGTGTTGAGTCCGTAGTCCTGGAAGACCAGGTTGTAGACTTTGTTCTGGAGTCTGCAAAAGTCGAAGAAGTTAAAAGTAACTACGACGACGTAATCAAGCCGCAAAAGCAGGGTTAATTTCCTCGTTTCGTAAGAATGCGTTGGCGTCTGACTTTGTCGGGCGCCACAGCATCTCCTCCCTTTTTGCCAGCTGGCTTTATCTCGCCTGACCGGTTAAGCTCTGAAAACCGAATTTATCAGCATGGGCGATAGTCGCCTGTTTGCTGGCCCGCCGACTACGCCACAATAAGGAAGCAATGGTACCTATGGCACGAAATGATTTTCCTCAAGCCTCGATTGACCCTTCAGCTACCGGTTTGGTACCTATGGTGGTGGAGCAAACTGCTCGAGGTGAGCGCTCATTTGATATTTACTCCCGCCTACTCAAAGAGCGGGTTATTTTCCTGGTCGGGCCTGTGGAAGACCACATGGCCAATCTGGTGGTCGCCCAGCTGTTATTTCTTGAAGCAGAAAATCCTGATAAGGATATCCACCTGTATATTAATTCCCCTGGTGGTTCCGTGACTGCGGGCATGTCCATTTATGACACCATGCAGTTTATCAAGCCTGACGTAAGCACCATGTGTATTGGCCAAGCGTGCAGCATGGGTGCATTCCTGCTTACCGCGGGAGCTTCCGGCAAGCGTTTTGCTACCCCAAATTCTCGGGTAATGATTCACCAGCCTAGCGGTGGTGCGCAGGGCCAAGCCAGTGATATTCATATCCAGGCTCAGGAAATTCTCAAGATTCGTCACCGGTTAAATGAATTGATGGCGCACCACTCCGGACGCCCGGTCAGCGATATTGAGCGGGATACCGAGCGCGATCACTTCTTGAGCGCTGATGAGGCCAAGGAGTACGGTCTGGTAGACGATGTGCTATCCCGTCGCGAGGCTCTGGAAAAATAGTATTTCAACGAAAAAAATTTGCTAGCGGCGTTTTCTTGTTGATATGTGAGATTTTGAGTGGCCTCGATGGGGAAGGGACTTGAAAAATACGCCAAAAAACAGCATCTTGCTGTAATAGCTAAATTTGAAGGCCCTGGCCGGCCAGTGACCACGGAGTATTTTGATGACCGACAAAAGCAGCGGAGAAGACAGCGGCAAATTGCTGTACTGCTCTTTCTGTGGCAAAAGCCAGCAGGAAGTGCGGAAGTTAATCGCTGGGCCGTCAGTCTTTATCTGCGATGAATGTGTCGAGCTGTGTACTGACATTATTCGTGAAGAGGTCCAAGAGAGTGCGGAGGGCCCGGAGGGGCGCCTGCCCACACCGCGCGAGATTACTGAGATCCTTGACCAATACGTCATTGGCCAGGAGCGAGCCAAGCGCGTACTGGCGGTTGCCGTATACAACCACTATAAGCGTTTGCGCAGTAAAAGTAGTGCGAAAAGCAAGGATGAGGTGGAACTGAGCAAGTCCAATATCCTGCTGGTGGGCCCCACCGGCAGTGGTAAAACTCTGCTTGCTGAAACCCTTGCCCGCCTCCTTAATGTACCTTTCACTATCGCCGATGCCACTACGCTGACCGAGGCGGGTTATGTCGGTGAGGATGTTGAGAATATCATCCAGAAACTGCTGCAAAAGTGTGACTATGATGTCGAAAAGGCGCAGCAAGGCATTGTCTATATCGATGAGATCGACAAGATTTCCCGCAAGTCTGACAATCCATCTATTACCCGGGATGTGTCCGGTGAAGGTGTGCAGCAGGCGCTCCTGAAGCTGATTGAAGGAACTGTAGCCTCTGTTCCTCCGCAGGGTGGCCGCAAGCACCCCCAGCAGGAGTTCCTGCAGGTGGATACTTCTAATATCTTGTTTATTTGTGGTGGCGCTTTTGCTGGTCTCGATAAAGTGATTCGGGATCGCTCCGAGAAAGGCGGAATTGGCTTTAGTGCGGAAGTGAAGTCAAAAGACGGCACCAGCAATTTTGGTGAGATCCTCAGGGATCTAGAGCCCGAAGATCTGGTACGTTACGGCCTGATCCCAGAGTTTGTCGGTCGCCTCCCGGTGACCGCAACACTTGAGGAGCTGGACCGCGAAGCCCTGGTGCAGATTTTGACTGAGCCTCGGAATGCCCTGACCAAGCAGTACGGAAAGCTATTTGAGATGGAGGATGTGGAGCTGGATTTCCGCCCCGACGCCCTGGATGCCGTAGCCACCAAGGCAATGGAGCGCAAAACCGGAGCCCGCGGCTTGCGCTCTATTATGGAATCGGTCCTGCTTGAGACTATGTACGACATACCTTCCACTGATAATGTCGTCAAAGTGGTTATTGATGAAGCTGTGATTAAGGGTGAATCCGCCCCACTGCTCGTTTATGAGAGCGAGGGGCAACCACAAAAGGCCGCTCCAGAAGAGTAGTGCCTTAATGCCAAAAGCCCCGTTCAGGGGCTTTTTTATAACCTCTATTTATCAAAAAAGACGGCTTTCTTGCTTGAAGTGACAGCTGATGTGCAGGCGGCCAACTCGTATCAAGTTGAAGTCGGCACAAATTGGTCGCGAGATTAGACTTGTATTCCGGGCTCTCCCCCCCCATCTCTAGCAACTAAAGGGCGGTGGCCCAAATTAGGCTGTCATTTACTACAGCAGCATGATGCCGCGCCAAATACCCAGTGATAGGGCCGAGAGGAGTTCTATGGATCAGTCATCCGACACCAAACTTGAATATCCGTTGTTGCCATTGCGCGATGTTGTTGTTTACCCCCATATGGTGATCCCGCTGTTTGTCGGTAGGGAAAAATCCATTGAGGCTCTGGAAGAGGCCATGCGCAGGGATAAGCAAGTCTTACTCGTAGCCCAGAAGAAGGCATCGGAGGATGATCCTGGCGCTGAGGACATCTATCGCGTAGGTACAATTGCTAGTGTTCTACAACTCCTCAAACTCCCTGACGGCACAGTTAAAGTGCTAGTGGAAGGGGGGGAGAGAGTTAATATCCTTGATGTAGTGGAGCGCGATAACCATTTTGAGGCCAGTGTGGAGCCCAAGGAGACAGTGGAGTTGCCTGAGGCGGAGGCCGAAGCTTTGGTGCGCTCGGTGATGGCTCAGTTTGAACAGTATGTCTCGGTAAGCAAAAAGGTACCCAACGAGGTAATTACTTCCCTTTCGGGTATTGATGAGCCCGGGCGCCTGGCGGACACTATCTCGGCTCATATGTCTCTTGAACTGGCACAAAAACAGGAGCTTCTAGAAACTTCCAGTGTGAAAGAGCGCCTGGAGCATTTGCTTGGCCTGATGGATGCGGAAATTGACCTGATCCAGGTAGAGAAGCGCATTCGTGGCCGCGTGAAGAAGCAGATGGAAAAGAGCCAGCGCGAGTACTACCTGAATGAGCAGATGAAGGCGATTCAGAAGGAGTTGGGCGAAATTACCGAAGAGCCCAATGAGATCGAAGAGCTGGAAAACAAAATTGCGGATTCTGGTATGAGCGCCGAGGCAGAGAAGAAAACCCGCGCTGAGCTTGGCAAGTTGAAAATGATGTCACCGATGTCGGCAGAGGCATCGGTTCTGCGCAGCTATATCGACTGGATGCTGAGCCTGCCATGGAAAAAGGCCAGCCGCGTACGGCACGACCTGAAAAAGGCTGAGGAGATTCTTGAGAAAGAACACTATGGTCTGGAAGAGGTTAAAGAGCGCATACTTGAATACCTTGCCGTGCAAAAGCGGGTCAAAAAGGTTAAGGGCCCAATCTTGTGTCTGGTAGGCCCCCCCGGGGTTGGTAAGACCTCACTCGGTCAATCCATAGCGCGAGCCACCAACCGCCAGTACATACGTATGGCCCTCGGCGGGGTGCGTGATGAAGCGGAAATTCGCGGGCACCGCCGCACCTATATCGGCTCGCTGCCCGGTAAACTGGTGCAGAAGATTTCCAAGGTTGGCGTCAAAAACCCTCTATTCCTCCTTGATGAGGTCGATAAGATGGGCATGGATCAGCGCGGGGATCCAGCTTCAGCGCTGCTTGAAGTTTTGGACCCGGAGCAGAACAAGACCTTTAACGACCATTATCTCGAGGTGGATTACGACCTGTCAGATGTAATGTTCGTGTGTACCTCGAACTCCATGAATATTCCCGGTCCGCTACTGGATCGCATGGAGGTTATCCGCATCCCCGGCTATACCGAGGACGAAAAACTCAATATTGCGCAACGCTACTTGGTACCCAAACAGCGCAAGGCCAATGGCTTGAAAGACGATGAGTTGGACCTGTCCGATGAGGCAATACGCGACATAGTTCGTTACTATACACGCGAAGCTGGTGTGCGTGGACTGGATCGCGAAATTGCCAAGATCTGCCGCAAGATTGTGACCGAGCATGTACGTAACCCTTCGGATAAAAGGGCTGTAGTTAAGTCTGACCAATTGGAAGAGTTACTGGGTGTGCGCAAGTTTGACTTCGGTCGCGCCGAGGAAGAAAACAAAATCGGTATCGTTACCGGTCTTGCCTGGACTGAGGTCGGTGGTGAGTTGCTTAATATTGAAGCGTCCGCCGTGCCCGGTAAAGGCCGTATGATCAAGACTGGCTCCCTGGGTGATGTAATGCAGGAGTCGATCCAGGCTGCCTTGACTGTAGTGCGTTCACGCTCGCAGGCCCTGGGAATAGGGCCGGATTTCCACGAGACGCGGGATATTCATATCCATGTGCCAGAGGGCGCCACACCAAAGGATGGCCCCTCTGCGGGTATTGCTATGTGTACGGCATTGGTTTCAGTGCTTACCGATATTCCGGTGCGATCCGATGTGGCGATGACCGGTGAAATCACTTTGCGTGGAGAAGTTTTACGAATCGGTGGTCTCAAGGAAAAGTTATTGGCAGCGCATCGTGGAGGTATTCAAACTGTACTGATTCCTGCAGATAATGAACGGGACTTGAAAGATATACCCGACAATATCCTTCAGGACTTGGTGGTAAAACCGGTCAAATGGATCGATCAGGTACTGGAGCTGGCACTAGAGCACAAGCCTGAATCCCTGTCAGACGAGGAATACTCCGCCTTACAAAAGAAGGCGGAAGAGCGTTCGCAAAGATCTATCCAGACCCATTAATCTGTTACGGGGTGGCAATTGTCACCCCGTAACAATTTGCAAGACCAAAACATAACCACTCTGTTGATTTTTGCTGCTTGAGTTTTGTTCAGCTGGCCGGAAACCCGCATGGTTCCTTGACCCACTACCGGCCAGTTGGTATAAAACGTGGCTTATTGCCCGGCGCCTAAATTGCCGGTGGTTAAAAAGTTACAATTAGGGGTGCCTGACCTGAGGGCGCCCCGAACATATTTAAAAAGAACAGAGGGATTAAGCGTGAATAAGTCCGAACTGATTGAAGCAATTGCCGCATCTGCAGATATTCCAAAAGCAGCAGCTGGCCGTGCTTTGGACGCAATGGTTGATAGCATTACTGATGCGCTTAAAAAAGGCGATCAGGTTGCCTTGGTAGGCTTTGGTACTTTTGCAGTTAAAGAGCGTGCAGCCCGCACCGGCCGCAACCCGCGCACTGGTGACCCCATTGAAATTGCCGCGGCAAAAATTCCAAACTTCAAGGCCGGTAAAGCCCTGAAAGACGCCGTAAACTAACTTTGTCGGTGAACTTCGAGACTTTGGAATAGAGTCGAAGCTTCAAAGAGGCGTGTCAGTTCGGATACGCCTTTTTTATATCTGGTAACAGTCAAATAATTAGAGTCAAATTTCGGAGCTGAGCATGCTTCAGTCCATGCGCGATAACCTGAAAGGGACGGCGGCAATTATTCTCGCGGCTTTCTTTGGGTTCATTATGGTCATTGGGGGAATTGATTTTTTCACCGGGGCTAGTGGTGGTGCCGCTGATGCGGTAGCCGAGGTAAATGGTGAGAAAATTACCGAATTGGATTTACAGCGTGCGATCCAAAATCGTCGCAGTATGATCATGAGTCAATATGGGGAAAATGTCCCGGCTGATCTGATCAGTGATGAACAGCTGCGTGAACCGGTATTGCGCCAGTTGATCTCCAGTTCGGTGATGCGCCAAGCCGCCCAGGAAAGCGGTATGGTAATGAGCACTGCTGCTGTCAATAAGGCGATCACCGATATACCAGCTTTCCAAGTGAACGGTACTTTTGATCCCCAGCTGTACCGCGATGCGTTACGTCGGATGGGGTACAGCACTGCCAACTTTCCGCAGATTGTGGAGAGCGACCTGGCTCTGCAACAATTTGCGGATAGCGTAACCGAAAGCGCCTTTACTACCGAAGCGGATGCAGAGCAAGTTGTCGCGGCCTCCATGGAGGAACGCGATTTCGATTATGTAGTAATGCCGGTGCAAGAGCTGCTCGCAACCACTGAAGTCAGTGATGCAGAGATAGAGCAGTATTACCAGGAAAACCAGAGCCAGTATCAGCGCCCCGAGCAGGTGGCTGTGGAGTATATCGAGCTGACCCCCGAGGTGTTTGCTGCCAATATCGATATTTCCGAAGAGGATGTGCGCTCCCAGTACGATCAGGAGATTGCCAGCTTTGGTTCTGATCTTCGCCGCCGCGCAGCCCATATCCTGTTGGAGGATGCGGATCAGGAGAAGATCGAAGAGATCCAGACCAAACTCAATGCTGGTGAGGATTTTGCCGAATTAGCCAAAACTTATTCGGAAGATATTGCTTCTAGTGAAGAGGGGGGGGATCTCGGCTTCACTACTGGCGATGTATTCCCCCAGGCTTTTGAGCAAGCTCTGGCATCCTTGGAGGTGGGCCAGGTATCCGCTCCTGTGGCCACAGATAGTGGCACACACTTCATTAAGTTACTGGAAGTGGAGCAGAGTGAGCCACCGACCTTTGAAGAGCGTAAGGGCGCGATTGAAGGGCAATTGCGTACAGCAGCGGCCGAGAGCGAATTTGTTGATGCCCTGAGCCGCCTGGCCGACTTGGCATATAATGCCGAAAGCCTCGCTGGCCCGGCTGAGGAGCTGGGTGTTCCACTTCAAACCAGTGGCCTTTTTGCCCGCGATAGTGGTGCGGGCGTCCTGGCTAATGCTCAAGTGGTTGAAGCGGCTTTCTCTCCTGAAGTTATGGAGGATGGTAATACTTCAGATGTGCTAAACCTTAACAATGAACACTCTGTGGTATTGCGCGTTACCGAGTCCAAACCTGCTGGTACCTACCCATTGGCAGAAGTTCGTGAACAGATTGTTGACCGTCTGAAGCGCGACAAAGCCAGCGAACAGCTGGCCAAGCAGGCCGAAGCCTTCAAAGAAAAGCTGGCTGCAGGTGAAGATTTTTCCAAGTTGGCGGAAGAGCAGGGTCTTACCCTGGAAACCAGTGACAAGACTCGTCGCGGTGGATTCGGTGAGCGTGGCGAAATTAACAATAAGGCTTTCACCCTGCCGGTGCCGGCATCAGGCTCAGATGAATTGTCGGTATTTGCTACCAGTAGCGGTGACCAGGTTGTACTTGAATTGCGCGACGTGCGTGAAGGTAGCCTTGCGCAGCAAAGTAAGGAGCAGCGCCAGGCGCTCATGCAGCAACTGGCCTCTGTTAATGGGGGCGCGGAGCTTGCCGCAATTCGACGCTTCCTTTCGGATCAGGCAAAAATTGAGCTGAGCTCTGAAAGTGAATAATGTAGTTTGAGAAGTTAAAAAAACCGGCAACTGCCGGTTTTTTTATTTGTGAGTTCAATTAATTATGGTCGCCCCGGTGACTTTTTTGGGGGCACAGAAAACCTAACTGTTGCCAGCACTGTCCACGAATAACGTCAAACGCTGGCCGGGCTGCAAATACTTTGATTTGGTAATTTTATTCCAGCGCAGTATATCGTCGATTTCAATACTGAATTTGTTGGCGATACGATAGAGAGAGTCGCCATTTCTAACTTTGTAAGAGACTTTGCGAGTGGTGCGACTGTTGTTGCCTGATACGCTGCCATAGGCAATTAGGGTGCGGCCGGGGCGCAGGGTATCTCCGGGTGCCATACTGTTCCAACTGGCCAGTTGTTTCACACTTACTTTCAAGCCGCGGGCAATAGCCCAAAGACTATCCCCAGGTTTCACAGTGTAACTGGTTTTCTGTCCCTTTCCCTGTCCGGAGGATTGGCGATTTTTCACGCGTTGATCCAAGGCGTAGGCGTATTGCCCGGTAGGGCCCGACGCACTGGGGATTAGTAGAGTCTTACCGGCACGGATGTTGTTATTGTGAAGTTGGTTAGCCTCGCGGATGGCTGTAATTGTCGTCTGGTATCGCCGTGCGATAGTAGAGAGGGTATCACCACGGGCGATGGTATAACGCTGCCAAGTTACCCGCTGGTCCTCGGGTAGCTCCTTCAATGCCGCCTCAAATAATGCCTGACTTTCGATGGGAATCAGCAGCTGGTGGCTGCCATTTGGATCGGTTGCCCAACGGTTGTATCCGGGGTTCAGCAGGTAAAGTTCATCAATTTCGATTTCGGCAAGGTCGGCCGCCTGAGCCAAGCCAATCTGGCTGCCGACATTGACACGGGCATAGTAGGGTTTATTGGCTACTTCGTGCAAAGGCACTTTATAGTAGTCGGGGCGTGAAACCACCTCTGCCAGGGCAAGAAGCTGAGGGATATATCGCTTGGTTTCCCGCGGCAGCTTCAGCTCCCAAAAACTGGTGCCCTGGCCCTTGCGGCGATTGCGCTCAACTGCCCTGCGTACTGTACCTTCGCCAGCATTGTAGGCGGCCAGAGCCAGCTCCCAGTCGTTATCAAAGCGTCCGAGAAGGTAGCTGAAGTATTTAACAGCTGCGCGGGTTGATTCATGTACATCCCTGCGACCGTCATACCACCAGTTCTGCTTCAGGCCAAATGAGCGGCCGGTAGACGGAATAAACTGCCACATGCCAGAGGCTCGGGCATGAGAGTAGGCAAAGGGGTCGTAGGCACTCTCCACAATCGGCAGCAGGGCCAACTCCAGTGGCATATTGGCTTGTTCCAATTCCTCAGCCACGTGGAAAATATAGCGACGTGAGCGCTCGCTAACGCGCGCCATATAGCCTTCATTGCGGGAAAAATAGGCAATGTAATCCTGGACTTGGGGATCATCGACATGGTGATTGAGGCGGAAGCCGCGGCGTAGGCGTTCCCAGATATCTGTCGGTGGCAGTGTTTCTTCGGGAGGTTGGAACCTGGTGGTAGTATTATTCGCAGTTGTGGTTTCTTCTGCTTGGGGTAATTCGCTCTCGGGCGATGAGCTCTTATTTGGCATTTGTGAGCAGGCCCCGACCGTGGCAGCTAACAAAGCCACGGCAAAATTCTTGTGAACCATTTTTGTATCCGCGAGTATTTCTTTTAATTCCAGACTCAGAGCGCGCCTTGGCGCTTATATTTTGCTGACGCTGAGCATTAGATCATAGCCATAGATTCTAAATAGCCGAAATAGTTTCGGTCAACGCGGGAGAGTAACATTTAAACAATTCGCCCGCAGATGACTCTTATAGGATTCTAGCTGACGGCCTTCGTTTAGAAGTGGTCCTTCCAGTCGCGAAGGCTGGAAAATATCTCGACTTCATTCAAGCCATCAGGGTTTTTGCGTCCCAGGTGATGGGCGCCACTTTGCATAATCTCAGCGATGCCGCAGCGCAAAAACGGATTGGTTGCCTGCTCCAGGGCCATATTGGATGGCAGGGTGGGCTTGTTGGCGGCCCTGAGAGCTTGGCACTGTGCGAGCCTCTGGGTGACCTCTTTATTACCTGGCTCGATAGTGTTGGCAAAGTTCAGATTACCCACTGTGTACTCGTGCGCGCAATAAATGCGTGTTGTAGGAGGTAGGGCGCTTAATCTTTGTAAAGAGTGGAACATCTGTTCTGGAGACCCTTCAAATAGGCGCCCACAACCAGCGGCAAAAAGAGTATCACCACAAAATAGGTGGGTTTGAGTAGTGCCGTCAGCCGCTTGCTCTTCAAAAATGAGTGCAAGGTGGTCCAATGTGTGTCCTGGAATACTCCAGACACTCAGGGGAACCCCCAAAACCGTAAGGCTGCTTCCCTCTACAATTTCATTTGTCACCTCTTTGACGGAAGCGGGCCCAAAGATCGGGCACTGGTAGCGTTTACGCAGTGTGGCAGCGCCGCCAGTATGGTCGAAATGATGGTGGGTAATCAAAATGCCATTCAGAGAGGCACCCTGAAGTGCCTCGACAACCGGGGTGGCCTCACCAGGGTCAACAACCCAATGTTCATCATCCCTACTAAGATGCCAGATATAATTGTCGTTCAGTGCCGGAATGGGGGTTATTAAGAGCATTTTGTTCCTGCCTGCTTACTGAGTTTGAAAACGATACCATGTAAATAAAGTGTTAGTGTGCCGAGAGAGTTTTCGGTGCTCGACATTTGGCATTTTCTCTGCTGGTAAATGACGTTACGCTATTGAGCTGAACTTGCGCGGGTGCTGTGTCGTGAATATTTAGGTGAGGTTGGTTTGAGACTCTGAATGTAATGGTTTCCAATAGGAGATTAAATGACTGAAAAGTCCAGGTCGCAGAGCGACTGGGAGCTGCCGTCACTGGCAAAGGCATGTCCGGCGTTGTCTCACTGGTTTTCCAGTAGCTTGGGGCAGGAAATATTGTCCCAGCAACTGGCGCTTAGCCAACCTCTGGTGGAGGGGTTCTTTGGGTATCATCTCCTGCAGGCAGGGGTCACCGATGCAGTCGACTTTGCCGTCTCCAGCCGGATCAATCACCGTTTCCGTCTAGCTACCTGCTCAGAGCAGGTTGGTGCGGCTCAGGTGGAACTGGAGCATTTGCCGCTCCCATCTGAATCTATAGATGTTGTTCTATTACATCATCTGTTGGATTTTTCTGTGCATCCTCACCAGGTTCTGCGGGAGGCCGCCCGGGTGCTGATACCCGGCGGTCATATGTTGCTCATGGGGTTTAACCCTTTTTCCCTTCTCGGTTTATCACGGCTGTTGTTTTCCCGGGGAGCCTACCAAAAGGGCAATCAATTGCGTGCAGCACGGGTTGCCGATTGGATGAATTTATTGGATCTTCAAGCTGAGGGGGTTCATCGGGGCTACTTTCGGCTTCCTTTGCAGCAAAAGGAGCTTCTCGCTAGAACTGCCTGGATGGAGCGTTTAGGCTCCCGCTGGCGCTTGCCTTGGGGTGGCTTTTACATCATAGTCGCGCGCAAAGAAGTGGCGCGCATGCGCACCATAAAAATTAACTGGCGCACTCGGCGGAAGCCCGTTTTGGTAGCCACCCCAACTAGCCCCCGCGTAGCGGCGCGGGGGAAGTATCAGAAGCGTTGATCCTGTGGACCTCCACAGGATTCGGCTTCACTCCTACTTTGGCATTGATTTTGAAACAAATTACTATTTATACCGATGGTGCCTGTCGCGGTAATCCAGGACCAGGCGGCTGGGGAGCCCTACTGGTTTTTGGGGACTTGGAGAAAGAATTGTTCGGAGGTGAGTCTCATACCACCAATAACCGGATGGAACTGATGGCGGCAATCCAGGCCCTCAAGGCACTGAAACAGCCGTGCCAAGTTGATCTGCATACTGATTCACAGTATTTGCGGCAGGGTATTACTGGCTGGATTAATAACTGGAAGAAAAATGGCTGGAAAACGGCCAGTAAGAAACCGGTCAAGAATGCCGACCTCTGGCGCCAGTTGGATGAGAGTGTTACCAGGCATCAGGTGGAGTGGCACTGGGTGAAGGGCCACGCTGGTCATCCTGGTAACGAACGGGCGGATCAGTTGGCCAATCGCGGTATTGATGAGCTCAAATCCTGAGGGGGAAGTAGAATATGCGTCAAGTTGTGCTCGATACAGAAACCACCGGCCTTGACCCCAAAAGTGGCCATCGGATTATTGAAATCGGCTGTGTGGAACTGGTAAACCGTAAGCTCACCGGACGTCATTACCACCAGTACATTAATCCGCAAAGGCAGGTGGATGACGGCGCGATTGAAGTCCATGGAATCACCAATGAGTTTCTCGCTGATAAGCCGGTCTTTGCACAGGTTGCTGATGAATTTATGAGCTTCTGCGAGGGAGCTGAGCTGGTCATTCACAATGCTCCCTTCGATGTTGGCTTTATCAACGCTGAACTGAAAATACTGCGGAGCCCGCGTTGGCAAAGTGTAAATGCGCACAGTACTGTCTTGGATACCCTGGCGTTAGCACGGGAGAAGCACCCAGGTCAGAAGAATAATCTGGACGCTCTCTGTAAGCGCTATTTTGTTGATAATTCTCAGCGCGACCTGCACGGTGCTTTGCTGGATGCGGAGATCCTCGCCGACGTTTATCTTATGATGACTGGCGGCCAGACGGATCTGGTGCTCGGCGGCAGTGATACACAAAACCCGGAGGATAGGGAGCAAGGCCAGAGCGAGGCAGCTTCCACAGCAGTTCGCAGGCTTTCCCCGAACAGGCCTTCCCTATCTGTAATTCAGGCCGGTGCAGTTGAAGCAAAAGCCCATCAGTCCATGTTAGAACTATTACAGAAGTCTGCGGGTAAGCATTTCTGGTAAACAAAAAAGCCCGCGTATAGCGGGCTTTGATCGGGCGGTTTAATTTCTTCAACCGTTCCAGCGTGGGTCACTTCCTGTTGCCCATACTAACTTCTTTTGTTTCATATTGCGTAAATCACGCAGGTCAAGGCTACGATGCTGAGTACGATGGTGTACGGCAGGGCCATCAATACCATGCGCCCGTAAGATAAGCGAATCAATGGGGCCAACGCAGAAGTCAACAAGAATAGAAAAGCTGCCTGGCCATTGGGTGTTGCGACACTGGGCAGGTTGGTTCCCGTGTTAATGGCGATCGCCAGTTTGTCGAAGTGCTCCCGGGTAATATCGCCAGCAGTAAGCGCTGCTTTTACTTCATTGATATACACCGTAGCTACAAACACATTGTCACTGATCATGGACAGAATACCATTGGCCAGGAACAGCAGGGCGGGCTGCTGTTCAGGCTTCTGCGAAAGTACAAAATGGGTTACCGGTTCAAATAGATGCTGCTGGTGAATTACCGCCACGATGGCAAAAAATACTACCAGTAGCGCAGTAAAGGGCAGAGCTTCTTCAAAAGCGTGACCGATGCGGGCCTCTTGCACAACCCCGTTAAAGGAGGTCAGCAATACAATAATCATCAAGCCGATAATACCGACTTCCGCAACATGGAAAGCCAATGCGAATACCAGCAATAGGGCAACGATACCTTGTACCCAAAGTTCTGCAACTTGAGCTGGGGTACGCTTTTTTTCCTCTTCCCTTGAGAAATTCAGCAGGACTTCACGAACCGCGAGGGGAAGTTGGGCACCATAGCCAAGTATTTTGGATTTTTCCAAGATTACACAGGTAATAAGTCCGGCGAACAGGGTGGGGATGGTTACAGGGGCCATCTGCAGGAAAAACTGAAGGAATTCCCAGCCGGCTTTCTCTGCGATCAACAGGTTTTGTGGCTCACCTACCAGGGTACACACACCTCCAAGGGCTGTGCCCACTGCACCGTGCATAATAAGGCTGCGTAGATAGGCGCGAAATTGGTCCAGGTCCTCTCGGTGGTACTCTACGACATGTTCATCGTTGGAGTGGTCGTGATCATGATGGTGATGGGGTTGTTGCGAGGCAACCCGGTGATAAACTGAATAAAACCCTACAGCGACCGCAATCAAAACGGCAGTTACTGTAAGTGCATCGAGAAAAGCTGATAGCACGGCAGCCACTGCACAAAATAGTAGCGACAGCATGCTTTTGGAGTTCACATTAATCAGAATTTTTGTGAATACAAAAAGTAGCAGGCTCTTCATAAAGTAGATACCGGCCACCATAAACATCAGCAGCAGTATGACTTCAATATTCTCGATTACCTCGTGATAGACAGCATCGGTGCTTGTCATCCCCATTAAAACAGCTTCAATAGCGAGTAGGCCACCGGGTTGCAGTGGATAACACTTGAGTGCCATTGCCAAAGTGAAAATGAATTCTCCAATGAGTACCCAGCCGGTGGTAAAGGGGCCGCTGACATAAAGTATTAATGGATTCAACAGAAGAAAGGCAGCTATGGTCAGCTTGTACCAGTCCGGGGCCTCACCGAGAAAATTATCCGCAAAAGCTCGGCCAAAACCGTTTCCGGCGGCCGTAAGTGTATTGTTGTAGGTGTTCATCATTTACTTCCCTGGTTAACCCTGTATTTGGGTCAAATTGGAGTGTCGGGTGGTCCCTGCCCTTTGTGACATTGTGGGGAGCCCCCAGCCACGATGTTTCCTTCCTTTGTGTTCAACCTATACAGGTTGGTTGTTTTTTGTGCGCAATCAAGAAAAAGTGCACCGCTGTACACTTGAAAGTAGCAAACGCTACTGGGTTTTCCGGAAAATTCAAGTAATTTAGGAGCGGCAGAGGACGTCGCAAAGGATTTGTCGAATATTCGGTGGAAAATATATGCGGAAAGGTGGACTCTTTCCCCTATTGGTATAAATTGCCCCTTATCAAGCTAAAACCCCAGGTTTTGGTTGTTTTTTGTTCGGTTACAGGAAGAGTGCAGCGGTGCAGGCAAAGAGTGAATTGCGAAAGATCAACATCACTTCTGTCAATGTAGTCAAGGATGAGCTGGTAGTAGCAATAGACAGTGCTGCCTCTCACCTGGATAAATTTGCAGCGGAGACCACCCAGAAGCAGGCGCTGGAGCAGTGTCTGGCTGCTTTAAGGCAAGTGAGCGGGGTGCTACAGATGGTGCAGCTTCACGCTGGCGAGTTGCTTACCCAGGAAAAGATTACAGCTTTAACCGAGGTCCTGGAAGGGCACCAGCAGGCTACCGAAGAGCTATTGGAGGCTCTGGGTACTGGCTTTTATGTGTTGGGCCGCTATCTGGACTTTGTACAGAGTCGCGCCATTGCCAGACCTGAGCTATTGATTCCTTATATAAATAACTTGCGAGCTGCGCGTTCCCAGCCACCGGTGCCGGAGAGCCATTTTTTCCGTTGTAATCTAGATGCCTCTATTCCAGCTATCGGCGCATCAGCTGTGATGTCTGAGGACTTACGAAGTTTTGTTCGCAGATTCCGCCATATGTACCAAGTGGGCCTTTTGGCACTTTTACGCGGTAAGCCCCGTGGCCCTGCTTTCACCATGATGGCTCGTGCACTGGAGCGTATTGCCAGTATTACCACCGGTCGCCCTAACGGGCGTCTGTGGGTAGTGGCCGGTGCTGCCCTGACGGGCATGGCTTCCAGTGAAATGCGTATCAGTCGTTCACGGGTGATGGTATTTAGCATGTTTGACCGTTGGTTGCGTGCACTGCAAAAGGAGTGTGATACCGCTCTGGACCAGCCAGCACCACCGATACTATTAAAAGAGTGTATCTATTGGCTTGCTCTTTCACGACCCGCGGAGGCTGGGACCAAGCTTCTCGAGATTTTCTCGGCCGAATCCCCCGAATATACAGAGGAAGAACTGGAGCGGGAGCGCGCGAGCTTGGGAGGCCCCGGCGCTACCGCAATTTCCGCTGTTGCCAGTGCGCTGGATGAAGAGTTATCCAGTGTGCGTAGGATGCTGGATGATATTGAGTTAATTGGTATTTCAGGTATTGATGAGGATGATGGCTTGGCCGGTGTGTTGCAACGGGTTGCAGGTACCCTGCAAATGTTGAACTTTAAACGTGTGGGGGAAAGCCTGCGCAACGCGGTAGCTGAGTACCAAAGTGCTGCAGGAGCTGGTGGATCTGTTGCAGAGTCGGCCCTGCAAAAGCTTACTGGCCAAGTGCTGATGGTTGATAGTACGGTACGCGCCTTAAAACAGAGCACCTCCATTGACCTTGATGAATATGGCCACGCGGATATTGCATTTGAGCACAGCCAGTTGGCCGAAGCAGAGGTTGCAGTATTGAAAGAAGCAGAGGCGGGACTTGCGCTAATTAAGCGGGCGCTGGCTGCTTATGCGGAATCCGGATTCGACCACGGTCATATCCGCAACGTTTCTACTACCCTCAATTCAGTGCGTGGAGGTTTGATCGTACTTAAATTGCAGCGCGCGGCTTCAGTAGTTCAAGGGTTACTCAATTTTGTCGAAACGGTGGTTGATCGCCACGATTCGGCGCCCGATGTTGAGCGGTCACTGGAAATTTTTGCCGATGCCATTATCAGCCTCGAATATTATCTAGGTGAGGTGAAGTTGCACCGCCAGGCAGATGTCCAGTCTTTGAATCTCGCGGTGGAGAGTCTGGCCGCACTTGGTTACCCTGTTGAGGCGGCTTAAACAGGAGGTTCTCTTGGTTGATCGCTTTGAGCCCGCCGTAAATGTGTGGGCGGTTCCCGAATTTTCTCAGCAAATTATTGTGGCTCAGGGGCTGGTACTTTGCCGTGGAGACCAGTTTATTCATGAGGTCGATCTGCTCCAGGCCGAAGCTGTAGTTTCCAGTCATTACCTAGGGAAGTTAAGTGGGCGCAGCTGCGGTGTTCATGTCTTGTCCGGTCAGCAGGATATTCGTGGGCATGAATGGCGCAATCTGCGCAGTTTGCTGACTTCCACAGAAGAGCATTTATTTGCCCTGGCTGGGCGTGCGCTACAAGTGGCTTACTGGGACCGTGATCATCGCTTTTGTGGTCGTTGTGGCTCTGCTACTCAGTACCACTCCATTGATCGGGCCAGGACTTGTCCAAATTGCCAGCTGACAGTTTACCCGAGAATTTCCCCCTGCGTAATTATGTTGGTTACCCATGGCGAGCAATGCCTGCTTGCTCGCCATGCTAACCGCAGAAATATTACCTACACCGCGCTGGCAGGGTTTATCGAGCCGGGAGAGAGTGCCGAACAGGCGCTCAGGCGTGAAGTCCGTGAAGAAGTGGGGCTTGAGGTGGGTAAATTACAATATGTCGACAGCCAGCCCTGGCCGTTTCCTGGTCAGCTGATGTTGGGGTATCTGGCTGAATGGCAGGGTGGAGAGCTTTGCCCGGACCCGAATGAAATTGAGGAAGCGCAATGGTTTCACTACCAGTCCTTGCCGGCAATCCCACCTGTACAAACCCTGTCGGGTCAGCTGATTCACACATTTTCTGAGCAGGTGGTTGCTAGAGTGCGACCATAATTTGCACTGGCTGCGTCCAAAGAGAGATATGGAGATGAATCAAAAATGTATATCGCAATTACTTTCCTAATAGCCATATTGGCGTTACTACTGGTTTTTTGGGGAGTCCGGGTACTTCTTAGCGGAAGTTGGGTGATGGGTTTTCTGCGTGGTTCTGTGGGCTTGATCTTTTTCGGTTTGGCCTTATGGATAGTTTTGGTGGCGGCTGATGTATTTAGCTATCGCAACCTGGCGCTGGAGCATAGCGTAGGTATCGTATCGTTCAGGAAGATTACTGAACAGCAATATGAGGTCAAATTTTCTGATGCCGATGGTATTTCGCAAAAATTTGAATTACATGGAGACCAGTGGCAATTGGATGCCCGGATGTTGAAATGGCAGGGTCCTCTTGCGCGTTGGGGGGTACAGCCGGCATATCGACTGGACCGCTTGAGTGGCAGATACCTGACCTTGCAGGATGAGCGAGCCAGGGAGCGTTCGGTCCATCAGATTGACGGCACTAATTACGGAGTGGATGTTTGGCAGTTTGTTCGAGGGGTAGATAAAACTCTTTCCTTTGTCGATGCAGTATATGGCAGCGCAACTTTTTTGCCGATGGAAGATGGAGCGGTTTATGATGTCCGTATAAGCCATAGTGGATTGCTTGCGCGACCACTAAACCAGCAAGCAAGCTCCGCACTGGATGGTTGGAAGTAAAACGGATAAATAAATTTTTGAATTTTCAGTGTAGCAATCTGGAGTGTAAGTGGAATTTCTAATTGAGTACGGCCTTTTCCTGGCAAAAATCGTCACTGTGATTGTGGCCTTGATGGTGTTAATCGGTTTTATCTTTGCCAATCGTGAACAATTGAAAGAGCGTGTGCAGGGACATATTAGTGTTACGCACTTGAACAACCGTTATGAGCAGTTTAAAGAGGCTCTGCTCGAAGCGGTGATGGAGAAGCATGAATTTGCACACCGTAAAAAGAAAATTGCAAAAGAAAAAAAGGCTGAGGAAAAGGCCTTGGTGAAAAGGCATAAAGCTGAGGCAAAAAAGAAAGCGGCAAAAATTGGCGATAGTGAAAAAGCTGACGCTGATAGTTCAGTTGCGCGAACAGAACATACGGCGAAGCAGTTAATAGAGTCGTCTGAGGATCGAAAGCGTATTTTTGTAATGCACTTTAATGGAGATATTAAAGCCAGTGCGCTCGCCCATTTGCGGGAAGAAATTACCGCAATTTTACAGGTCGCGGTAGCTGGTGACGAGGTGCTGCTTTGCCTGGAGAGCCCGGGTGGCATGGTAGCCAACTATGGCCTAGCGGCCAGCCAACTGGCGCGTGTACGCAACGCCGGTATCCAGCTTACCATTGCAGTAGACAAGGTTGCAGCCAGTGGTGGATATATGATGGCCTGTGTTGCTGATCGTATTCTCGCGGCGCCGTTTGCAATGCTGGGTTCCATTGGTGTTCTTGCGCAACTACCTAATTTCAATCGATTACTGAAGCGCCACGATGTGGATTATGAGCTGTTTACCGCTGGTGAATACAAGCGCACAGTAACCATGTTCGGAGAGAATACGGAAGAGGGTCGTGAGAAATTCCAGAGTGATCTGGAAGAGATTCACGTGTTGTTCCAGCACTTTGTCAGCGAATACCGCCCGAGTCTGGATGTAGCCAAAGTTGCCACCGGCGAAGTCTGGTTTGGTCAGAAGGCCCTGTCTCTTGGGCTTGTCGATGAACTGAAAACCTCTGATGAATACCTGACCCACTGTGCAGCGAACGCAGACCTCTATCAAGTGGAGTACAAGGAAAAGAAAAATATCGCTAAGAAAATGGGGCTGGCTGCAGAAGCTGGAGTAGAGTCTGTGCTGACACGGCTATTTTCAAAGTTGACCGCCTGGCGCCATCACGCCCAATAAATGGTGGGGTTGAACCGGAGCCGTTGGTAGATGAAAAATTTCAGGGATGAGGAGTTTCGGGCTATCCAGGTGAAGGAAGTTGCCAAGGGAAAGTTCGACCAGCTATTAGTGCGAAGGCAGGTTCGAGATTTACCAGATAACCCACTGTTGCTTGCGGTTTCCCACTCCTCCCTGAATTATAAAGATGCCATGTCTGCTTTTGGTAATCGCAGCATTACCAAAGAGTACCCCCATACACCGGGGATTGATGCGGTGGGCAGGGTGGTTGATGACCGTAGCGGTACTTTTAGTGTTGGCGCGGAATTGTTGGTCACGGGCTATGATTTGGGCATGAATACTTCGGGCGGGTTGGCGGAAATGATCGCCATTCCCCCCGGATGGGCGTTAAGCCTTCCCCAGGGACTGAATGCCTGGGAGTCAATGGCGCTGGGAACGGCAGGCCTCACGGCAGCTTTATGTGTAGAGAAGCTTCTCGAGTCTGGTGCGGTGCCGGAGGATGGTGAGGTGCTAGTGACTGGGGCCACAGGTGGAGTTGGTTCTATTGCAGTAGCACTTTTGTCCAAGCTAGGGTTCCGTGTAGCAGCGGTAACAGGCAAGCTTGAAGCTGCAGATTTCCTGACCGGATTGGGGGCTTGGAAAGTCCTGGATCGGGACACCCTAGCCCCGTTTGCCAGTAAGGCTATGGCAAAGCCCCTATGGGCGTGGGCGATTGATACGGTAGGTGGTGATACGCTCTTTAATGTTATCAAGTCACTGGACTATGGAGGTGGCGTAGCAGCTTGTGGTATGGCCTCTGGAGCACAGTTCCATGCCAATGTATTTCCTTTCATCTTACGTGGCATCAGTTTGCTAGGCGTTGATAGCGTTGAGTTGCCAATTGAGAAAAAGGCGGCAGCTTGGCACCGGCTGTCCAGTGAGTGGCATATCGGTGATCAACTACACCGGATTGCAGAGGATATTTCTTTGGAGCAGTCGTCGGAGTTTCTTGCCCGTCTTCACCGTGGGCATGGAATTGGCCGCTATGTAGTTGATATGTCCCTGTAGACAACTACCTAATTTGGAATAATAAAAACTGTGTTCCGGTTGTGGGTTGAACTGAATAATTGGCCGCATATAAGCAATGGCATTTGTTTGTGTGCTTTTTTTTCAATAGCCTTATAGCAGCTCCTGCTATTTGCAGTCTGTTTTTATTGGAAGAACACATTGACGAAAGGTAACAGCGAAACCTTACTCCAGGGTGAAAATAGTGCGCTGGTTCTCTCTGGTGGCGGTGCCCGTGCGGCATATCAAGCAGGTGTGCTAAAAGCCCTTGCAGAGGTAGTTCCAGATGATAATCCGCGACCCTTTAAAATAGTTTGTGGCACATCCGCAGGTGCCATGAATGCAATGATGCTGGCTTCACATCCTGGAACTTTTAAAGAAGCTGTCGATACAATGTGCTCCGTCTGGATGAACCTCAGTGTAGAGCGGGTTTATCGTACCAGTTGGCACAGCCTAATTAGCAATTTATTTTCGATCAGTCTCTCTCTATTCAACCAGGGGGTTGGGCGGGAAAAGCCCCTGGCACTTCTTGATAACGCACCACTGCGAAATTTGCTGAGGGAAGTTATTGACTTTGGCAATATCCAAAAAAATATTGATGCAGGGCATTTGCATGCGACCTGTGTCAATGCACTTTCTTACAGTGAAGGCGAGTCAGTTAGTTTTTATCAAGCTGCTGAAAGTGTGCAGAGTTGGCAGCGATTCCGACGTTTTGGCGTGCCCACAGAGCTGACTGTAGAGCATTTATTGGCATCGGCGGCTATTCCCGCAATATTTCCCGCAGTGAAGATAGACGATATCTATTTTTGTGATGGTGCTATACGTCAGATGGCCCCTATCAGTCCGGCACTACATCTCGGCGCCAAGCGGGTATTTGTCGTTGGGGTGTCAGATAATCGCTCCCCAGTGCATTGGGGCAGCCGAAAAAATGATAGGCAAATACATTCCCCCTCAATGGCCCAGATTGCTGCCCAGTGGTTCAACGCGGCCTTTATTGACAGCCTGGAGGGTGATTTGGAACACATGGATCGGGTCAATAACTTGCTGGACTCCGTGGAAAAAGACAAATATGCAGATTTGGCACCGTTGCGGCCGGTTGAGTCGGTGGTGATTGAGCCTTCGCAAAGCCTCGCCCGGTTGAGTGGTAGAAAGTTGCAGTTTCTTCCCCCGGCGTTGCGCTGGCTATTCCGATCCACTGGTGCCACCAGCGCCGGGGGTGGTGTTTCAGCTGCCAGCTATCTACTTTTTGAGAGACCCTATATTGAGGAGTTGATTGAGCTTGGATACCAGGATGCCATGTGGGAGAAGGATAAGTTGAGGTATTTCCTAAGACCTTTACCGGAGATTCAGGAGGAGAAGAAAAGCTTTTTTAGCAAGCGGACCAAGGGTACAGAGGAGCAAGCTGGGCAGGATGATCAGGGCTGACCTGGCTAAATCTAGGCTCGGCAAGAGTTTATGGATAAATATAGAGTTTAATTGGGGGCTGTCTTTAACCGGGTTTTTGTACTTTTTCTTTTCAACTTGGAGATGTATAAATTTGTCCGCTGCTCAGCTGTAATGGTGTGGCCAATTTAGTTGACACAATAATTCTCTGAATCCTCCCCTCGGTGTCGTGCCAAGTTCTAATCTTCTTTTACTGACAGGGTGGTCCAGCTCCAATTTGACTGCATGCAATAACAGGCGCGCACTCCCAAAGTGATCGGCAAAAAAACGATTATGGCTGGATTTCCCATATTTTGGGCAGCCTATTAAGGGGTGGTGAATATGTTTGAAGTGTCTGCGAATTTGGTGACGTCGACCGGTTTTTAGTTGGATTTCAACCAGAGAGTAGCGGCTGGAGGGGTATCGGTCGACCTCATAGGGCAGCTCTATGGTGTCAATTCTGCGAAAAAGGGTGATTGCCGACTGGCGGGGCAGTTCGGCTTTTGGACGTTTTCGCTGGTGTTTAAAATCGGCGACCGGAGGTAATGGATAATCAATGGTTCCCAGTTCCGGGCAGTAGCCTCGGCACACAGCAATATACTTTTTAACAGATTCATTGCTCTCCAGCTGTTGTTGCAGCTGAGCGGCGGCCTCTCCGGTTTTTCCAAAGATAATGACCCCGGAAGTTGGCTTGTCCAGCCGGTGTACCGGAAATAGAAGGTGACCACTCAGGTCTCTCAGGTGCTGTAATAGAATGCGACGCTCATGGCGGTCTATTTCTGAGCGGTGCACCAGCCAACCCTCCGGTTTGTATGCGGCCAGCAGGTGTTCATCCTCAAAAATAATTTCCGGCTCGTTGTTCATCGGTTCTATTCGAATATTTAAAAATGTGCATTGTATGGCGGGACGGGAATTATTGCATTCGAGAATATAATGCTCTGCTGGAAATTACACTTTGGTATCTATGCTCTGAGTAACAAGTTCCAAGTATTTTTTTATTTTGGGGTTGACATACTATTTTTGAAGCATAAACTGCACAAGAAATTCGATTGGTGATTTAGCATTTAACTTCTGATTGCCAGCTTAACAAATGTACATTTAGAGAAACGTGGATCGCAGCCACGAAGGAGCCATGAAATGCGAAATGTAGATATAGACAACCTATTTATCTGATCGCTTTTCATGCGCGTTTGCTTGAAAAGTGATTGAGCTTTTCAAGCCAGAATTCTCTAGAGCCCTGGCAATTGCCGGGGCTTTTTCGTTTGAGGCTTTGGGAAGCTGTTAATAAGTATTGGACTAACCCAAGGACTCTTTATGCCTGTAAAAATGGCGCTTTACAAAAGTGCACCGCAAGGAAGTGTGCCGGTAAAGATATATACCGATAAAGTTGAACCGGCTGCCTTGCAACAATTAAAGAATATTGCCCAGTTGCCAATTATTCATTCCCATGTGGCGGCAATGCCGGATGTGCATTTGGGTAAGGGGGCGACTGTCGGTTCAGTGATACCAACAGTAAGTGCCATTATCCCATCCGCTGTGGGAGTGGACATTGGTTGTGGAATGAATGCAGTGAGAACTTCGTTGCATGCCCATGAGTTGCCTGACAACCTGAAAGCATTGCGGGAGGCCATTGAGGTGAAAGTACCCATTGGACAGGGTCGTCACAAGATGATTTCTGCCAGGGAATCTGCCTGCAAACTTTTAGCTCCCGGTGTGGACAGGTTGTTTGGAAAGCATCCTGCGCTTTTGAAAAAGTTGCGTCAGCCACAGAAAACCTGGGTTAGCCAGATGGGGACCCTGGGGGGGCGGCAACCACTTTATCGAGATTTGCCTGGATGAGAGTAATGCGGTTTGGGTGATGTTGCATTCCGGCAGCCGGGGTGTGGGTAATGCGATAGGCCAGCATTTTATCCAGATGGCGCGCCGGGATATGGCGGGTCATATGCATAATATGCCAGATAAGAATCTGGCATATTTTTCCGAAGGGAGTGTCCACTTTGATGATTACATTGAGGCGGTAAACTGGGCCCAGGAGTATGCACGGGTAAATCGGCAAGAAATGATGAAGCTTGTACTGAATTGCCTGAAAGTGCACTTACCGAAATTTTCATTAACGTCCGAAGCGATTAACTGCCACCACAATTATGTGGTGCGGGAACATCATTTTGAACGGGATGTATATGTAACGCGAAAGGGGGCGATAAGTGCGAAAAAAGACCAGCTAGGGATTATCCCAGGTTCTATGGGGGCAAAGTCATTTATAGTGCGTGGACGAGGGAATCCTGAATCCTTTTACTCCTGCGCTCATGGTGCAGGCCGAAAAATGAGTCGCGCTGCTGCACGCCAGCGGTTTACCCGCAAAGATCTTGAAGCTCAAACTCGTGGAGTGCAGTGTAGGAAAGACAGGGGGGGGATCGATGAGATACCGGCGGCTTATAAAGATATTGATCAGGTGATGCAGAACCAATCGGATCTTGTAGATATCGTGCATACCCTCCGCCAAGTGATTTGTATTAAAGGGTAGTTATAAAAAAGATGAGTGGTATCCAACTGATATTGACCGGAAATTCGTGGTTATTGATGATTTTAAACAAGGTGACTTTTTATGAAGAAAGAAACTCCCAAGGGAAGCAGTAAACCGCGTAATTATGTTGCTCGCAATCCTTTGTTAAGAAAGGGGGGCGCTCATGTGGCGGCCAAGTCAGGCGTTCGATTTAAAAGTAAGCAAAAGATGCTGAAGGAGGCGCGGGGGCAGGGTAGCTCCCGTGATAACTTCCTAGCTGCAGATTTTCTCCGCATCTTCCTACCGCTTCCCCTTTTCCTTGTCTGATTCGCCGCGATAAATTGAGTTAGGGCCATTTTGTCAGTGGTCTGATGTATACCCAGCGCTTTTTGTAGAGTTTGAATAGGGATATCTCATGAATAACATGTTCCTGATCATTCTCTGTATACCACGCCTTAAACTCTACCACTGACTGCTTCAGTCCGGGTTTGCTTTTGATGACTTCCAGGCGTGTCCATTGGGTCTCCAAATCCTCCTCATTGAGATTTGGGCAGGTATCTGGATGCCAAGTCTTACGCAGGTAAGCCAGGTTACCCATTGAATAGGCGCAGTAACGGCTGCGCATCAGTGGTTCTGCCGCGTTCGGGTAGGCCTGGTCTGACAGGTAGAGTTCACAGCAGGCTTTGAACTTTTTACCTGAGCCGCAAGGGCAGGGCTGATCCGTCATAAATTACTCCAGTTTTGAGCCGCAGGAGATGTCCAGGTGGTCATCATGGGCCTTGTAAACACTTTTTAACCTTGCTTGACGTTGGCAGAGGGTAGCATAGCTTGACGTTTTCCAGGTTGGCGCTAAGATACCGACCAGCCGGTTGGTTTGGTTAATGTTGCCTGGGAGGTCATGTGTCGAGAGTCGACAAAGCTGCCATAGTCCGTGCGGCGGAAGAGGTAGTTCGGGAAAAAGGGGCGCGAAAGCTCACCCTGGACGCAGTTGCTGCCCAGTGTGGTTTGAGTAAGGGTGGACTTATCCATCACTTTCGTACCAAACAGTCACTGCTGAAGGCGATGCTGGAGGCTGCGATTGCCAGGGAGGACGCCAGTGCAGAGACCTTCGCCGCCGCTGGTGATGATGTGTTGGCTTCACGCCTTAAAGCGATTTTCGAGCTGATGGAAGATGATGAGGGGCTGCCGCGCGCATTGATTGCGGCAGTCGCTGAAGACCCCGCCCTGCTTGAGCCGGTCAAGTGCAACGTCATCGAAATGCGCGGTGAGATTGACGGCTCCTACAGTGATCCTGAGCTGGCCCAGCTATTGATCCTTGCCGCCCAAGGCATGTTCCTGGGGCGTGTGCTGGGTGTTATGGAGTCCGAGGACCCAATGTTTTCCCGCTTGCGTGAACGACTGCTGATGCTGTCGGCAGAACTCACCTGAATACCTGATCTCCAGATAAACAATTTATTGGATAGTGAATATGAAATTGTCGGTAAATTCTCGTATTTCCTTTGCCTTGGTGGTGGCGGCAGCGGCGATTCTTGCGGGGTGCTCTGGTACCGAAGCGGATGAGCAGCAGATTGAGCGCTTATGGCCGGTAAAGGTAGCTACTGTCACCAACGCAGCTGAAGTGACGGATCGCCAGTTTGCTGGTCGTGTAAAGGCGGTCCAAAGTGTGGACCTGTCCTTTCAGGTCGGGGGCAAGTTGGACAAGCTGAATATCCGGGAAGGGGAAATTATTCCTAAGGGTACCCTGATTGCCGAGCTGGATGATCGAGACTATCGCCGTCGAGTGAAGGAAGCCAAAGTAAACGTAGAGTTGCTGGAAAAAACCTTGAAGCGCCAGCGCTCCCTTGCCGGATCAAAAGTTATTTCTCAACAGCAGCTGGATGAAACGGAAAGCAATTTTGACTTAGCCAAGGTGACACTGGAAAAGGTTGAGCAGGATTTGGCTTATACCCAATTGCGCGTACCTTTTGATGCTCTGGCTACGCGCCAGTTAGTAGAAAATTATACCAACGTACAGCCGGGCCAGGCTATCGTGCGCCTGCAGAACATTTCTGAAGTGCGTATCCAGATTTCAGTGCCTGAAAAACTGCTGGCAACGGTTCATGAAGACCAGATCAGCGCAATCACCGCAGAATTTGAATTCCTTCCCGGCAAGGAATTCGCGCTTAAGTATCGCGAACATCAGGCTGAGGCGGACAGTGTTACCCAGACTTACGTGGTCGAGTTGGGTATGCCGCGCCCGGAAAATGTGCAGATCCTTCCCGGTATGACTGCGCGCGTCAACGTTAAGCTAAAGGAGGCCAGTGGGGATTTCTTGATCCCGTTGGCAGCTGTGCAGACTGATGCCGAAGGCCAATCCTATGTATGGCAGATTAATGAAGACCAGACGGTGTCCAGAGTCCAGGTTGCCCTTGGCCGAACCAATGGAGAAGCGGTGCAAATTACCGATGGCTTGTCACCGGCGATGAAGCTGGTGGCCGCTGGAGGTCAACACCTGTATGACGGTGCAAAAGTACGCAACTATGCGCAACGTTAATTTCCAATTGACCTCAGGCCCTGGCAAGAGTGGGGAAGTATCGTGAAGATTTCTGATGTATTTATTCAGCGCCCAGTGTATAGCTGGTTATTGATGCTGATTTGCCTGGTAGGTGGGATCTGGGCACTGTCGGATATTGGCCGACTTGAAGATCCGGCTTTTACCATTAAAGAAGCTCGAGTGTTTACTCTCTATCCCGGCGCAAGCGCGCAGCGGGTAGAAGAGGAGGTAACGGAAAAGCTAGAGGTTGCGATCCAGCAGATGGGACAGCTGGACAAGGTGACCTCAACTTCCAGTCCGGGTATGTCGGAAATTCGTGTCCAGATCAAGGACCAGTATGCGTCAGAAGAATTGGCGCAAGTCTGGGATGAGCTGCGTCGCAAGGTCAACGATGCGCAGCGTGAGTTGCCGAGTGGCGCCATGCAGTCTGTGGTCAATGATGGCTTCGGTGAAGTTTATGGCATTTACTATGCGGTGACCGGTGATGGTTTCTCGCTGACAGAAATGCGTGAAATTACCAAAGCAATTCGTCGTGAACTGCTGAGTGTTGAGGGGGTAGCGAAAGTTTCCCGCTCCGGCATTATCGACGAAGTGGCTTATTTGGATATCGACGAATCGCGCCTTGCCCAGTTCGGTTTCTCCCTTGATGATCTGGCTCAGGTACTGCAGGTGGAAAGTTCTACCCAGCGTGTAGGTGAAATAGAAGGCCAGGATCTGCGAACGCGTATTGTGGTCGACAACCCTGCCAGTGATCTTGAATCCGTTCAGAATATTCTCGTGGGTGTGCCAGGTTCGACTGCGATGTTGGCAGTGCGCGATATTGCTGATGTATCCCTCGGTTATGACGAGAACCCAAACTTTATTGCGCGATTCAACGGCAAGCCGACTATTTTGATTGGTGTGGCCGGAGCTGAGAATACCAACATCGTTAACGTGGGAGCAGCGGTGGAGGCCAAGCTCAATGAGCTCAAGCTGGGCTTGCCTCTCGGGGTAGAAATCCAGCCGGTTTACGAGCAGCATAAAGTGGTTGAAGAGAGTGTTGACGGTTTCCTCTTTAACCTGATCTCTTCGATAGTGATCGTTACCCTGGTCCTATGCTTGTTTATGGGGTGGCGCTCTGGCGTAGTGGTTGGTGTAGTACTTGGACTGACTGTGCTCGGTACTGTATTGATTATGAACCTGTTCGGTCTGAATCTTCAGCGTATCTCCCTGGGTGCCCTGATTATCGCCATGGGTATGCTGGTAGACAACGCTATTGTGGTAGCCGAAGGCATGCTGATGGGAGTTCAGAAAAAAGAGGCACCACAAAATGCTGCTCGTCGGGTGGTTCGCCAAACCTTCTGGCCGCTTCTGGGCGCGACCATTATTGGGATTATGGCTTTCTCCGGTATTGGCCTTTCCGATGATGCCACCGGTGAATTCCTCTTCTCCCTGTTCGCTGTGATTGGTATCTCACTATTGTTGAGCTGGATTTTGGCAATCACTATTACTCCTTACCTGGGCTACCATTTGTTCAAGCCGGGTAAGAATGCTGATAGTGATGACCCTTACAGTGGCCGTTTTTACCGCATGTACGCGGGAGTCCTATCCGGTGCCCTGAATCGCCGTGGAGGCACTATCGCCTTGCTGGTTGTCGTGACCATGGTCAGTTATTTTGGCTTTGGCTTTGTTAAGCAGGGTTTCTTCCCTAACTCCAATGCTCCGCTTTTCTACGTGAATTATCTCCTGCCCCAGGGCAGTGATATAAATCGCACCGAAAGTGCGCTGCAAAAAGCTACAGGCTATCTGTTGGAGCAGGAAGAAGTGGTTTCGGTGACTGCGGTTGCCGGTAGTGGTGCAGACCGCTTTATGCTGACCTATGCCCCTGAGCCACCCAATTCTGCCTATGGCCAGCTGATTGTGCGCACAGAAAATCGCGAGCAAATTGCGGGCCTGATCGAGCGGGCTAAAACAGAGCTGCGGGATTCCCAGCCGGAAGCGCTTATCACCTTTAAGCGCCTGGTATTTGGGCCAGGTGGTGGCGCCGATGTGGAAGTGCGTATATCCGGCCACGACTTCAACACCCTGCGTGCGCTCGCCGAAAATACAGAGCAGCTTTTCCGGGAAAATGGTCTGGAGGATATACGCCATAACTGGCGTGGCCGAGAGCCCACAATTCGTGCCCACCTCGATAATGAGCGGGCCCGTGTAGCTGGCGTTACGAATACCGATATCAGCCGCACTATCCAGTTTGCAACTGCCGGTTATCGTGTGGGGGATTTTGAAAGTGGCGACCGTATTATCCCGATTGTAGCGCGTATGCCAGAAGGTGATCGCAACCAGGTTGGCTCCCTGCATGACCGCTTGGTGTGGAGTCCGAATGAGCAGGGATACATTCCAGCAGGGCAGTTGGTCAAAGACTTTGCGACTACCGCTGAAGAAGGCTTGATTCAGCGTCGCAATCGGGTCCCGACAATAACGATTAGTGCCGAGGCCCCAGAGGGTGTCACCGCTATGGCTGCGTTTAATCGTATTCGTGCTGGGGTGGAGGGGATGCCTTTGCCGCCGGGTTACCACACTGAATTCGGCGGTGAATATGAGAGTTCTACGGATGCGCAGAAGTCATTGGGTAAGGGCTTGCCGCTCGGCTTCCTGATTATGATCCTGGTGTCGATTCTTCTATTCGGCACTGTACGAGAGCCGCTGATTATCTGGCTGGTGGTGCCCATGTCTCTGGTGGGTGTGGTGGTAGGCTTGCTGCTGACAGGCTTGCCATTCGGCTTTATGTCATTGCTTGGCGTATTGAGCCTATCAGGTATGTTGATCAAAAATGCTGTGGTACTGGTGGATGAAATTGAGGTGCAGACTGAAGCCGGCCTGCCACGGTTAACGGCTATTCAGCGAGCCAGTGTTAGTCGTTTGCGTCCGGTGTTCCTGGCTGCGGTGACAACCATTCTGGGTATGTCCCCACTACTATTTGATGCCTTCTTCGCCGATATGGCAGTGACCATTATGGGTGGACTGGGCTTTGCAACGGTACTTACTCTAATTGCTGTGCCGGTGTTTTATGCGATCTTTCATAAGGTGAAGTCCACTGAGGTGGTGGGCTCAGAAGAATGCTCGAAAAAGAAACTGGAGCCGCAATCCAGTTCGGAGCCAGTATCAGCCTAATGAGGAAAAAGCCGGGTAAAGCTGGTTTTATTGGATAGAAAAATTGGGGGCGCAGAAAGGATAACTTTTTTGCGCCCTTTTTTTTCGGGAAACGCCCTCCCTATTTTACTGGCAACCCTCTTGCGTCTTCAGTCAGGAAGTCTAGTTTTATTGGGAGCTCGCGAATCAAAATTTGACAGAGGTAATATTCAAAAGCAGGGTTTTCAAGTAGGCTAGTAGCCGGATTTGATTGGTAGTAGTTGTATGAGTGTTCGATCAATTTCAAAACAGTTCACAGTGATCTGTTTCTTGTTTTTCAGTGTTACCGCAATTGCTGCACCCTACGAGCGGGCCGAATGGCTGCCACGTTGGTCAGACTTCGATAGTGACTGCCAGGATACCCGCCATGAGCTGTTAATCCGCTTTTCCCTATCCCCGGTTACCTATACTCGCAGTAACGGTTGTAAGGTAGATACCGGTTTATGGTTGGATCCCTATACCGGCAATTTTTACAGCAAGGCGTCAGACCTGGATGTGGAGCATATAGTACCGTTGAAGTGGGCACATGATCACGGCGGGGCAGCTTGGACCCGTGAGAAGAAAAGAAGATTTGCCGAAGATATTGAGAATCTGTGGTTAGTGGATGATGGGCGCAACCAGAGTAAGGGGCACAAAGGGCCCGATGAGTGGATGCCCCCTTACGAGCCTGTTGGCAAAATTTATGTTCAGCGCTTTATTTCCATTGTAGAAAAGTATGGATTGCGCTTGAGTATTGCTGAATCCAAACAGCTCCGCGCACTGGCAGGTGATGGCTAGGGCAAAAGAGATATTTTGCCTGTCATAGCGGCGGGATTTCGTATAGCATTTTCGCTTTATGGGTAAAACGGCGAATATGCAGGGAAGACAACGATTACTAATTGAGTATTTCCGCCGCTGTTATCAGGCCGATAGCCACGATCTGTCGCTTTCAAATATTGCTCGACTGGCCGAAAATCGCTGTTCGTTCATTGCTGAACAGGATTACCTGAGTAGCGGTGAGTTATACAGGATTCCATTACTGGATGCCTCTGCCAAAAAGCTGATAGAGCTGGCAGATGCTTACAGAAAAGAGCGCCAGCTAATCTACACTAGTTTTTTTATTTGTGGCCAGCTTTCCAGTCAAAACGGCGTAATAAACCAACGTAAGCTTTTTGCACCTCTTTTATATTTTCCCGCCCGGATTTATCGTGAAGATAATAGTTTCGTTGAGATCAATACTACCGATCTGCGAATTAATTTTTCTGTGCTTCGGCTAGTTCTTAAGCCTGATATTGACTCTGAGGTGATGGATTCTTTTCCACAGCTTCAGTTTCCTTTGGATTCCTCTCAATTGGCTGATGTAGGGCGCTGGTTGCATGAACACAGCTTGCTCTGTGGGTTGGAGGAATTGGGTCGCTGGCCGAGTCTTCAGTCAGGAACCCTGATTAGGGACAAGACTAATTCCTCACAGCCAGAGCTAATCAGTGCCGCTGCAATAATCCTGGCTGATCGATCCAGAGGCTCACGTGGCGTTTTGCACGATGTTAGGGCAGCTGGCTTGTGAGCAAAATCTCCAGGTGCCGCTGCATTTAGTTTTGGGTGGGGAATCTGACAGCTTTATTGCAAGCCGCAGCGAACCCGAGATGTTACCTGGGCTATTGAGCCAGGCTCAGGAGCGAGCATTACGCAATGCGGCTCATTTCCCTCTTAGTCTTGTCTCTGGCCCACCGGGTACGGGAAAGAGCTATACCATTGCAGCTATGGCTATAGACCAGATGTTGCATGGCGACTCTGTTTTGGTTGTGTCCAAAACTCCTGAAGCCATTGATGTGGTAAGAAATAAATTGCGTGAAACCTATGGGCTTACTGAAGGCTATGTACATGCGGGGGAGCAGGGATTTACCCGCAGTTTGAAAACCCACCTGGATACTCTGCTCAAGGAGGGTGTTGAGCCACCAGAAGAGAGTGCGGCCAAGTTGAGGCGCAGTTTGAAGGAGATTCGAAGGTCACTTTGCAAAGCTGAGCGCCGTTTTTCGCGATCGCTACGGATGGCAAGATTTTTGGGGCCTGCAGGTATGGGTGCATGGCTGGCTCGCCTGGGTGGGTCGCTATTCCGGCGGCGGCTCAATATGGATGGACTGGGGGGATTACAAGAAGCTATCGGTCAACTGCGCCAGCATTTTGAGCAGCAGGCTGCTAGCTATATTAATGCCTGTCGCAGGGAGAAACTTGTCCGGCTGTTAAACAAAGAGAGAAGTAGCCTGGTTAAATTCCATCAGGCTCTGAGGGCAAGGACTTCTAAAACCCAGGCGGAACGATTTGCCAAGACTAACATGAATTTGGTCTTGCAAGCCTATCCTATTTGGCTGGCAAGCCTGGATGAACTCAACGAGATTTTGCCATTAATGCGCGGCATGTTTGATCTGGTAATTTTCGATGAGTCCACCCAGTGTGATATTTCAAGTGCGTTACCTGCACTGTACCGAGCCAAACGTGCGGTCGTGGTTGGTGATGGCAAGCAGCTGCGACATATTTGCTTCCTCCCGGTAAAGCAACAGCAGCGTCTATGGGAGGAAGTCGTTCAGTGTGGAGAACTACCTGCATCTTACAGTTATCGGGATCAATCTCTACTTGATCTGGTATCGGACAATCTGGCTAGCCAGGATGCGGCAACACTGCTTAATGAGCATTATCGTAGCCAGCCAGAGCTGATAGCTTTCAGTAATCACGCTTTTTACGATGATCGACTCAAAATAATGCAGGCCCGCCCTGGGAGTACCCAGGAGCTGGCCCTCTCCTTCCACCAATTAGAGGGACGGCGAGCCAAGGCTGGCAGAAATAGGGTGGAAAAAGACTGGGTTATTGCTCAATTACGTAATTATTTTGATCGCTATGATGACAATTCTTTGAAGCCTTCTATTGGTGTGTTGTCCCCTTACAGGGAGCAGGTCGATTACTTGGACAAGGAAATTTCCAAGGCTTTTTCCGCGGCAAAACTGCGAAGTTTTTCGGTGCGGGTTGCTACGCCCTATGGTTTTCAGGGGGAGGAGCGCGATGTAATGCTTCTTTCCCTTAGCCTTGATGACCAATCCCTGCGGGCTGCTGCTTATCTCAATCGTGCCGATATGTTTAATGTGGCCGTTACAAGGGCCAAGGAGGAACAGCGGGTAGCATACTCCATTAACCCTGAGCTGTTGCCTCCCGGGCATCTACTGCGTCGCTATTTATCCTTTGTACCAGCTAATCTTACGGTGTTGCCAAGTGGGGAGTTTTCCTGCGATTTTGCCAGGGAGGTAAGCGCGGAGCTTGATGCGGAGGGTATCGCTCACTGGATTAACTTTCCTATTGCGGGTCAGCGAGTCGATGTGGTGTGTGAGTACCAGGGAGTGATCCTGGGGGTGGATCTTATTGGCTATCCGGGAGAACACCAGCAGCATTTCACCACCCAGGTTTACAAGATACTGCACCGGGCGGGAATTCGGGTTTTGCCACTGCCTTACTTTAATTGGGTTGAGAACAAGCGGGCTTGTATCGAGCGTCTAATTGTAGAGCTTCGCGGAGCGTTGGTGGAGAGAAGTCAGCAGCTGACTTAGGCAATTAACCTGATTATGAAATGAAAGTTGCGCCGGGGCTGCTAGGCTTTAAGAAAGTCCAGTTTAAAGCCTCAATGAGTGCGCTTATGAAATTGTGGTTGTTGATTCCCTGCCTCTGGGTTTCTAGTGTGGCGGCCGTCGATATTATTGTTGTGGATGCGCAACAGCAGCAGGGTGTGCGAAGCCCAACCCTAAGTTTTTGCCAAGCGCGATTCTATGAAGAGGACAAGGGTAGGCTTTACTGTAACTGGGCAGTCAACTTTCGCTATGCCTGCTTTGTCTGGTGGCCTACCAATAAGATAATTCCGGCTGGAGCGAAGCTGGCTGAGCCAGTGGTTGTTGGCAAATGCGGTAATGGTGAGCCGGTATACAAGCTTCACCACTACTAGCAGAGTATTATTAACAGAGTGGTAACGGGCTCTAAAAGGGCGATGCTGCACCCGAGCAAGTCTATTGAAATCAACCAGTTTTACCCAAGAATCTCTTGAGTTTTCACTCGGTGATCTGTCCCCTCGTTTCCCTTCTTAACCTGTCTGCCACTCAGGCTGAGGCAAGTGTGACCCAGTGTGCTGGCACCGGAATGAGGGAAGTGTTAGCTTTTGTCCTGCTCGGTATAGAGCCCTCGATCTTGCATTTCCCGCGCTTGTTTGAGGATTTCAGGCATGGCGCTGTCTTCAACAGATAAAGCATCAATGATGGCCGCCAGCAGATCAGCTGAAAACATGCATTTGCTCACTTTGCTACGCAAATTCTCAGTGGTCATTGAAATCCCTCTATCGGCCAGGGCCTGGGCCAGATCTCCGTAACGCATACCCTTCAAAGCCATAGAGGCGCGCACATAACGGGCAATGGCCTGCTTGTAAGGAGCCAATGCTTGCTGATTGCCGAGGCTTTGCTTGTGGTCCATGGGCTCTACTCCGTTACAGTTGATATCACCAATGTGGTAAATACTATCCTTATGTGTATTATTTGCAACATAAGTTTGAAATAAGTTATTGACCGTCTTTTTTTTGATGCTATATTTGTGACCAATATTCCACAGTGAGGGAGTTCAGATGACCTGGAATCATGAGAACCTGCGCCAGTTGGCGGAAAACCACACCGGATGGGTGGTGGAATCTGAGGGTGACTGCCTCAGCATTTCCAATGACGAGGGCGTCGATGCATTTGTCTACGTGGGTGAGAAGCAGATCGTTGTAGAGAGTATTCTGTTTCCGGTAAGTCAGGTTGATGATGTGGCTGCGTTAAACGAAATGGTTCTTCAGACGCACCAGTTGGTTCCGCTGACTGCGATAGCCGTAAAGAATATCGGTAGCCATAGTTACTATGTGGCCTTTGGCGCACTGTCTGTGTCCAGTAAAGACGAAGTCGTTATAGAGGAAGTTGAAACCCTGTTTTCCAATGTTGGGGACTTCCTGGATTTATATGCGGATCATTTTGAAATGGAGGGTGTAGCATGAGCTTGAGAAAAATCTGGACTGCCTTAAAGGGTGCGGTAAATGAGGGAACTGAAGCGGTTGCAGACAGCCAGTCCATACGCATTCTCGATCAAGAGCTGCGTGAGGCAAAAGATGAATTAAAAGCCTGTGACGAGAACCTGACTAAAATCATGGCCAAACGTAAGCTGGCAGAAAATAAAGTAGAGTCTCTGCGGGCGGATATTGAGACCTATAGCAATCACGCGATCAGCGCTAGTGAGAAAGGTGATGATAGCTTGGCTCTGGAGTGCGCTGAGCGTGTTACCGAGCTTGAGGCTCAGCTAGAAACTGAGCAAAGCCTGCTGGAGGGATTCCTCAACTCCGAACGTTCTCTGAAAGGCAATATTTCCAAGGCCAAGACCAATGTGCGACGTATGGAGCAGCAGATTGATCAGATCAAGGCTACTGAGTCTGTACAGAAAGCACAGGTTGCGGTTTCCTCCCGCCACATGGGCGCTAATAGCAGGGTAAAGACTGCCTTAGATAGCCTTGACCGTATTAAAAGCAAGCAGCAAGAGCGCGCGGCGGAGCTGGAAGCAGCAGAAGAACTGGCCACAGAAGAGAGTGGTTCGAGCCTCGATGCCAAATTGAAAGCAGCGGGTATCAAACCCGGAGGCCAGGTCAGTGGCAGTGACAAATTGGCACAACTGCTGGCGAGCCGCGAAAAGGCCTGATCCAGTGCTGCTATTTAAAGTGCGACGCCTTCTGGCGTCGCTTTTTGTTAAGGCAAATAAAACAACTATTCTCATTGCCGTTCTGGGCTATGTGGCTGGCAGCTATCTGCTGCTGAGTGCCGCGGGGGAAAGTGAGATTATTGCTCCCCAAAACTTTATCTATTGGCTGGTGGTTACCGCATCGACGGTGGGTTACGGCGATTTCTCGCCGGTTACACTAGCAGGAAAAATCGTGGTGGCGGGCTGGGTGATTCCCCTTGGGTTGAGCCTGTTTGCGATGGTGGTTACCCGGGTGGGATTTGCAGTTTCTGAGTTTGTGCATAGAGGAAAGAGAGGCTTGCGCATGACAAGTAATGTCAATCACACGGTCATTATCGGCTGGAATGGAACACGAACTCTGCGTCTGATTGAACTTCTGCTTTCCAAAACCAATGGCACGACGTCAGAAATAGTGCTCTGTGTAGAGGCTGATATTGAAAATCCCATGCCCGGCAAAATTGACTTTGTGCGGGTTGAATCTTTTGCCCATATCGAGAGTATGCGGCGCGCCGGACTTGCAGAAGCTGCGAGAATTATTATCGATAATCCCCTAGATGATGTCACACTCACTACGGCCCTGTTTTGTGATAAGCACAGTCCTAATAGCCATAAAACTGCCTATTTCCAGGATGAAAATGTGGGTGAGCTATTGCGTGCGCACTGCCCGAATATCGAATGTATTCCCTCGGTAGCGGTGGAGCTGTTAGCTAAGTCCTCGCTGGACCCAGGTTCAGCCCGTTTACACCGTCAGCTGCTGGATAGCACTTATGGAATGACACAGTACAGTGTAGAGTATCGAGGGGAGCAGCCACTGCTGTTTGGTGCCCTGTTTGATCATTTCAAACAGGATTTGTCCGCAACACTAATCGCTGTGCGCCGCAAGGATGTAGTAAAAATAGATGTAAATCCTGCGCTGGCAGACCAGGTTGGTCATGGGGATATGCTGTACTACATTTCGGCCAAGCGACTGGATGAAAAGCGCTGCTTCGATATAAAAATGAATGAAGGGGAAGGTGTTGGTACATGTTTACCAAACTGATCAATAGATTCAAAGGAAAAGATACGCCGGTGGCAAGAACGCCGGAAATTATGGGATTACGACTTGGGGCCAGCTTTGAATTGGACCCGTTGACGATTCGCCTGATTTTGGATGAACTCACCATTGAGTCCTGTTCTCCTACACAGATCATTAAAGCGGCGGGCGTTGTAGAGCTCGACGGTACCTGGGTTTACCGCTTTTATACCGACGATGATGCCTGGCTTCAGGTTGTTGCTGAAGGTGGTCAGGGTGATGAGCACGTGGTGGACGTTAAGCTATTCCACTTTTACGATACTCTGGATGTCTCCAATCAACAGGCGTGGGATAACCTCCTGAAGCGTGAGATTGGAGCTGAAAATTACCAGTTGCGGGATCGCTCTTATAGCAGGGTCTGGACTTCCGCGGGCGATTATCACAACCCAGTGCATATGGCGGAAAAGACCTATGATGATGGGGGGGACTATTCGGTAACAGATCAGTTCACCATGTTGTTCGAACGCGAGCTTTCTGATCAGCGCACTGAATCTCTGTTTCTTTCCGCCGAAGAGAAAGAAGAGGAGGCGGGCTACCTGAGTCGTAGTCTAGTCATTAGTACCGGTATTACACTGACACCTTCACAGCTGACTATTCACGGATAATAAGGAGAAGTATCAATGGACCAGCCTTATGATTTACTGACTGGTATTGTTCATTTTGCGGCCTACTTTGGCCTGTCACTGGTATTTTTGATTGCCTTCAAATTTCTCTATGCGCTGGTTACTCCCCATGATGAGTGGAAATTAATTCGAGAGGAAAAGAATACGGCCGCGGCGATTGGTTTTGGTGGTGCGGTGCTCGGCTTCGCTATTGCTGTTGGTGGTGCTGCCAGCAACTCTGTTTCCATTATCGACTTTGCTACTTGGGCGCTAGTTGCATTGATCGCACAGTTGGTTGCTTTCGCCATTATCCGTTTCGGGTTTATGCCTCGTATCGTTGAGCGTATTGAAGACGGGGAAGTGTCCGCTGGAATTATGCTGGCTGCCACAACGATTTCTGTCGGTGTCCTCAATGCCGCCTGTATGAGCTACTAAGCGGGAGTGAGGATGAAACGTACTAAAAATATCAATCTCGCGCGGATGCGCAAAGGTCGGGGAGTAAGTTTTGTTCTGCGCCCCTTGGCAATTGGTGTGGCTGCAGCTCTCGTCGGCTGTTCCTCTGATGAAGAAGTCAAAGTGGTTTCCTCGGTTGAGGACTGCGTGGACAATACTCAATTGGACGAGGTCCAGTGTGAGGCCGCCTACCAGCGGGCGCTGGAGGAGGCTGAGCGCACCGGCCCCAAATATGCCAATCTCTCCCAGTGTGAAGCGGAGTTTGGAAATTGCCGCGAGTCCAGTAGCGGTTTCTGGATGCCTCTGATGACCGGTTTTATGGTTGCCTCACTATTGGATAATGACAGGCGCCATTACTCATCTGGTTACTACAACCCCGTCTATCGTTACTCTGCCTCTGGTTCCCGTTATTATGATCGATTGATGACTGCGGATGGGCAGGTTATTGGTCGCTATGGCAAGTCATCCTATACGGTTGACAAGAGAGCGATGGACCCGAAACCCAAGGTAACCAAGACCGTCTCCCGCGGTGGCTTTGGCTCTGTGGCTTCAGCTAAGTCCAGCTGGGGTGGAGGTCGCTCTAGTAGTGGTTCCCGAGGCTGGGGAGGCTGATTTAGTGTTGAGGTTGCCGATTGGCGAGCGCCCGCGCTGGCAGGAGCGGGCCCAGGAGTTTGGGTTTCACTTCCACACCATGTATGGCGAGCCCTATTGGGATGAAAGTGCCTACTATCAGTTTTCCCTGGAGCAGATAGAAAAACATATAGAAGAGCCCACCGAAGAAATCCACCAGATGTGTCTGGAGGTTGTGGCAAAAGTGCTGGAGGATGAAGAGCTGTTGCGGCATTTTTGTATCCCCGAGCAACACTGGGACTTTGTGCGCAGCTCTTGGAAAAACGGTGATCCCAGCCTGTATTCCCGTCTTGATTTCGCCTATTGCGGGCAGGGGCCCGCAAAACTCTACGAAAATAATGCGGATACGCCTACCAGCTTATACGAGACTGGATTCTGGCAGTGGCTCTGGTTACAGGACAATGTGGACCGGCGAGTCCTGCCACTGCAGTCGGATCAATTCAATAGCCTACAGGAAAAACTGGTTAATCGTTTCCGGGACTTACAATTTCTTACTCCTGGCCGTGAGCTACATTTTGCCTGCTGTAAAGATACAGAAGAGGATCGCGGCACGGTGCAGTATCTGCAGGACTGTGCCAGTGAGGCCGGTATCGCTAACCATTTTGTCTTTATGGAAGATATTGGTTGCGATGCGGATGGTTTTTTTACCGATATGCAGGACCAGGTGATAACCTGGATGTTCAAATTATACCCTTGGGAGTTTATGTTCCGTGAGGAGTTTGGTTCCTTGCTAGGTACCAATAATGTGCGCTGGTTGGAACCGCCATGGAAAGCTATTTTATCCAATAAAGCACTACTTCCAATGCTGTGGAAACTTTTTCCCGGGCATCCAAACTTGCTGCCCTCGTTTTTTGAGAGTGAGTTGGATAAGGCGGCTGACTTTCCCGAATTGGTGAAAAAGCCAATTTTTTCACGGGAGGGAGCCAATATTTCGATTGTACGTGCCGGGGATGTGCAATTGTTGTCTGATGGCCCTTATGGTGAGGAGGGGTATATTTACCAGGCTATGCATCCCCTGCCAAAATTTGGTAAAAGTTTCACCTTGGTGGGTAGCTGGCTGGTGGATGACTTGGCAGCTGGTATATCAATTAGGGAAGATGAAAATATGGTGACTCAGGATATGAGCCGGTATCTTCCGCACATCATTCTTTAGAAAGTTAGTATTGGATATTCACTCACGCCACATCGCTGTTGTAGACAAAGTTATCTAAACTTGTCACTGCGGTGTGTGTTAATTTTCTATTCTGTTATTTCGTCGGTTCCAATAGGCCACTGGTGATCATCTCTTCAATTTTCTTGCTGAGTTGTTCGTAAGTAAAAGGTTTTTGGATACAATCGAGTACTCCATCGGTAATGACTTCTTGGACTTTGCTATCCACACTGTAACCTGTGGAGAGTATCGCTTTTACTTCAGGATTGATACGTCGCAGGAAAGCGAATAATTCCTGGCCGTCCATGCCGGGCATGATCATATCTAAAATTACCAGATCTACTTGATCGCAATGTTGGCGATAATAGGTGATTGCCTGCTCTGCTGTAGCAAAAGTTACCACACTGTGACCATTCATTTCGAATAGGGTTTTTGAGTAGCTGCGAACAATGGCCTCGTCATCAACCACCATAATATTCAGCTTGCTTTTCGCCGAAGATGCAGCCGACTTCTGGCTTGCTGTATTTGGGTGGGCTTCCGATATTGGCAGGTAGAGTTTAAAAGTGCTGCCTTTCCCCTCATGGCTATAGCACTGAATTGCGCCCTTGTGTAAGTGGATAGTGCCATGCACCGCGGCGAGGCCGAGCCCGGCACCACGTCCACTTTCCTTTGTGGTAAAAAAAGGTTCAAAAATTCTCCGGCGGACTTCGGGTGTCATTCCCGTTCCATTGTCACTGATGGTAATCAGCAGGTAGTGTCCAGGCTGCACTTCAAAATCTGCAATTGTTGTGGTTTTAGCAATGGCCAAATTGCTGCTGGCAAAACGTAGGGTGCCGCCACCGGGCATAGCATCTTTTGCATTGATGCCGATATTCAAAAGGGCGCTTTTCAGTTGGGCTGGATCCCCGATTACATGGGGACGATTAGCTTCTAGAAACTGTTCAATGCGTATACGCCGGTCGATAGTACGTCCCAGCATGGCACAGACATCGCGGGTAATTTCGTGGGTGTTGCAATCCTTCAGTTGATAGTTGCCCTTACGTGCAAAAGTGAGTAACTGTTTGGTTAGCTCCGCCGCGTGACGTGCGGTAGTCAGAATATGGTTGGTGTATTCACTGATGCGAGGATCTTCCGCGATTTGCTGGATCACCTCTGCATAACCGCTGATCCCGTGGATCATATTATTGAAGTCGTGTGCGATACCGCCGGCCAGCTCACCGATAGCCTGCATTTTTTGTGCCTGGCGCAACTCCTCTTCCAAAAGCCGCTGTTTGGTAATATCTGTCCCAATGCTGAGAATACCGTTGGGGCGCCCCTTCTCGTCGGACAGAATTTTATTGGTCCAGGCAATCCAAACCCGTTTGCCGGATTTGGTGACATTTTCATTGATATTGTAGCGATGCTCTTGAGGATGATCACAGATATCATCAATTAGCTTGCGTAGATCACGGCCGCTGGTTTCACTGGCGGCTACTATGGTCCCGACCAGGTGTCTGCCAATAATTTCTGCCTCTGAGTAGCCAAAAAGCTGCTGTGCGTACTCATTGAAGGAGGTGATTCGACCATTTCTGTCACAGCGCAAAATGATAGAGTTCGCATGCTCCACCAACTCCCGATAGCGCTCCTCACTCTTGCGCAATGCCTCATAAACTTGGCTGGAGTCGAGGCTCTTTGCGGGTGCAACGGGGGAGGATGGAAAAATCGGCAAATTGCTTTCCTTAATCACTTGTTCTCCTCCTGAGTTATCGTTGAGCATTTTTTCACCAGAAATTGCACCACGAAGCAATCAAAAAGTATATAGGTAACTAATTCGTTTTTTGATTTAGGGCACAGTCTTTGCTGACAGGCAGTTATTTATAGGCCCTTTTGTAATTACGTGTTTGTGCTGGTGTGAAGCAGATCAACAGCCCTGGATGGTGCGAGGAGGCTCATAAATAAACTGTAAGGACAGCTGATACCCAAAACTTTTGTATGGTCAAGTAGTGGCTAAGGCCGAACAACCTGATAGCATTCGCCGCTACATTCGAAACCATTGGATGAATTACTATGCAGCTGCATTCTCGAGTTTTCGGGCGCGGTATCGCGGCTCTGCTTTGTGCCTCGTTGCTGCTATCCGCGTGCGGAGAGAAAAAAGTCGAGAGCGAGCAAAGATCCCTGGATTTTGCGCGCCTGGACGCCTTCCCTTCGACCTATTCTGTTGCTCAGTCCCAGCCTGTCCTGATTCAGGGGGCGACGCTGCTTACCGGCACAGGGGAGCAATTGGAAAACGCTGACCTTTTGCTGGAAGACGGCAAAGTTGCCCAGGTTGGCAAAGATCTAAAGGCACCTAAGGGAGCCTTAATCGTCGATGGTAAAGGCAAATGGGTCACGCCCGGTATCATCGATGTGCACTCCCATCTGGGCGACTACCCGGCACCATCGATAGAATCTTCTCAAGACGGCAATGAGATGACCTCGCCTAATACGGCACAAGTGTGGGCTGAGCACTCCGTATGGACCCAAGACCCCCAGTTCCCACTGGCACTGGCTGCTGGAGTTACCACTCTGCAGATTCTGCCGGGCTCCGCCAACCTGTTCGGAGGCCGCAGTGTGACCCTGAAGAATGTGCCGGGTCGCAGCGTGCAGGATATGAAATTTCCCGGTGCCCCCTATGGTTTAAAGATGGCCTGTGGTGAGAACCCCAAGCGCGTATACGGAGGTAAGGGTACTTCCCCTTCTACGCGTATGGGGAATGTAGCCGGTTATCGTAAAGCCTGGATCGAAGCCAGTAACTACAAGAAAAAGTGGGAAGACTACGTCGAGAACGGCGGTGATGAGCCTGAGCGTGACCTGGGCCTGGAAACCCTGGCGGGTGTGCTGAATGGCGATATCCTGGTGCACAATCACTGTTATCGCGGTGAGGAAATGGCCGTGATGATGGATGTTGCCAAAGAGTTCGACTTCAAGGTTTCTACATTCCACCACGCCGTTGAGGCCTACAAAGTGGCTGACCTGCTGGCAGAGAACGATATTTGTGCAGCGATGTGGGCCGATTGGTGGGGATTTAAGCATGAAGCCTTTGATATGACCGAAGCGAATATTGCGATTGTCGACCAGGCCAAAGCCTGCGCCATGATCCACTCCGATTCCGGTGTGGGCGTGCAGCACCTGAATGAAGAGGTGGCCAAGGCGATGACTGCTGGCCAACGCGCGGGCTTTGATATCCAACCCAAGGATGCCGTCGTCTGGATGACTTCAAACCCCGCTAAGGCGTTGGGTATCGAAGAAAAAACCGGCAGCCTGGAGAAGGGCAAGATGGCCGATGTTGTGGTTTGGTCTGGCAACCCCTTCAGTGTTTACACCCACGTTGATCAAGTATTTATCGATGGTGAACTGATGTATGACCGCGCTGATAAGCGCCAACCGCGCAGCGATTTTGAGCTGGGCATTCTCAATGCAGAAGGAGAGCGGCAGTGAAAAGAGTAGTTGTTTTTTGTACGCTGGCTCTCGGAGTACTGGCAGCTAGTGCCCAGGCGGAGAGTATCCTTATCAAGGGTGGCAAAGTGCATACCTTGGCAGGCAAAGGCAGCCTGGAGTCTGCCGATGTACTTGTTGTCGATGGTAGAGTGGAGCAGGTCGGCCCCTCCCTGAGTGTTTCTGCTGACCGGGTAATTGATGCACAAGGCAAAGTAGTCACTCCGGGAGTGATAGCACCGGTTTCCGAACTTGGCCTGGTGGAAATCAGTGCTGCCAGCTCGACAAATGATCAGTCGGTGACTGGTGAGAGTATCGGCAGTGCATTTAATCCGCTGCCCGCTTACAACCCTAAATCCACTTTGATCCCCTTCAATCGCGCAGGCGGTGTAACCAGTGCTGTAGTCTTCCCAGGCATTAGCACCTGGGATGACGGTGCTATCAAAGCCCAGCGCGTATTTGCTGGACGAAGCTTTGCCATTAAGTTGAATGGTGAGTTCGATAGTATTGAAGCCAAAGATGTTGCCCAGAAGGCCTATTTGGGTGAGGCCGGCGCGCAGTTAGCCGGTGGCAGCCGTGCTAACGCCTATGCCAAGGTTGAGAAGGCACTGAGTGAAGCTAAGGAGTACCGGGAAAATCGCGCTGCCATTCGTCGTGGTGAGTGGCGTGAGCTGGATTACAGCTTGGCGGATCTAGAGGCTTTACAGCCGGTGATTAGTGGTAAGGAACCCCTGGTCATTACCGCCAATCGTGCCAGTGATATTCTCGGCGCTATTGAACTTGCCAAAGCCTCCAATGTGAAGCTAATAGTGCTGGGAGCAGCCGAGGGTTGGATGGTAGCGGATCAGCTGGCCGAGGCCCAGGTGCCAGTGGTTATCGATGCTATCAATAACCTGCCGATTTCCTTTTCTAGCCTGGGTGCGCGCCTCGATAATGCGGCGTTACTGACCAAGGCTGGTGTAAAAGTAGCTATTAGTGGGCCCGATTACGCCTCCACTCACAATGTATATCTATCTCGCCAGTCCGCCGGCAATGCCGTTGCTCACGGCCTGCCTTATGAGGAAGCCCTGAAGTCTATTAGCAGCAATGTGGCTGATATCTTCAATCTGCAGGGCGGCACCCTGGAGCAGGGCGCAATTGCTGATATCGTAGTTTGGAGCGGTGATCCACTGGAAGTTACCAGCTACCCGGAACAGGTATTGATTGAGGGTGAACCCCAATCCCTGGTAACCCGTTCCACCCGCTTGCGCGATCGCCATTTGAAGCCCACCAAGGGACACGGCTTTGGTTACCAATATTAATTGGCCCGGCCAATGTAGGTATTAAAAGAGCGGGCATTGCCCGCTCTTTTGTTATTTGCTTCCAGGCAACTAAAACATTGAGCAAAAAAGCCCTGTGTATTGCATAGGATCTGTGTGGCGGCAATATGGTCTTTACAGCTATATTCCAGCAGTCTGATGAATAAGAAAAAGGACGGACCTAATGGCCTATGTTACGGCACTTTATACCAGCCTCTGTGCATTCTTGATTGTCTACCTTGCACTGAGGGTAGTGCAGTTTCGCCGCACTAAGCGTGTGGGAATTGGTACTGGTGACGATCGCTCTAATGAGGTTCGTGTGAGAGTGCATGCGAATGCGGTTGAATATACACCTATTGCACTATTGCTCCTGCTGGTTGCCGAACTGGGTGGCCTGTCACATGTCTGGCTGCATGTGTTCGGAATTTCATTTGTTCTTTCCCGAATTTTTCATGCGTATGGTCTCACTGCAGGTAAAGGTGGAACACATATGGGACGCTTTTGGGGCACTTTGATCAGCTGGGTTGTGATACTGGCCTTGGCGGTAGTCAATATTGTTATGGTTGTTAAGGCTCTATAACCTTAATAAAGGTGGGTGCCGATGGTTAAGAGAGGTAAGAATGGCCAGGGGCACCAAGGAGCTGCCTGATAATTATTGAGGGCACTCCAATAAAAAGGCCCGGCTGAACCGGGCAGAGTACAGGGATGAAACTATAAGCGCTTACTGGTTAGCTGCAAAAGGCGTGACGGTTTCGTCTGAGGTTTCTTCAGTGCCGCTTTCTTCTTGCAGCAGGACTTCAGGCTTGCCTTTGCAGGCCTTTGCCAGTGCATCGCGACGCTTGGCCAGTAAAAGGCCAATCTCTTCGCCAACTTGCTCATCAATACCTTCGATATGGCGCTCAATCAGTGAAGTGATATTGGCAGCCAGCTCCAGCATCTTATCGTGTTCTTCAGCATCTTTTTTGTTGTCGAACATTGCTCCGTCTCGATCGCATTTCCAAACAGCTACTACAGCCATGATGTGCCTCCCAATTGCCTGTAAGACATTCCAGATTGTTTGTATAGCCATACGGTAACTGTATAAATATTCAGTGTCAACGAGCGAAGGCAATAAATAGGCGGGAATTTGATTGCGGTCAGGGGAGTAACGCTTGCGATAGCTTGACCGCAAAGGGCTTCCAAGGCTGTCATAATATGAAACCGCGGCTCGGCGTACTCCCCCCAGGCGCCGGGCTGCAACCTCCGCTCTCACAGGCCCGTACACCGGGCCTGTTTTTTTAGGAGTTAAGAGTAGGGAAGCGGGCGCGGAGGCGCCCAATGAATCAGATAGTGAGAACCAGTCGCGCGGCCAAGGCGATGAGTAGCAAACCGAACATCTGTTGGACGCGATGACCAAGGTGCTTACTCACAAGTTGACGCTTGCGGCTGGCATGCACTGCCAGGGCGATGATGCAATACCAGAGGGTATCTATCCCGGAAGCTACTGCGGCCATTCCCAGTTTGGTGGTAAGAGTCTGTTGCTCCGATACAAACTGGCTGAATAGGGCAGTGAAGAATACCGCAATCTTGGGGTTAAAAAAGGCCACACCAAAGCCCTGGGCAATCGCACGCCGGGTACTTTGTTCTGGTGCTTCCAGTTTAGTGGTGCTGGAGCCTGGTGCCGGTGCGCGCAGGGCCTTCCATCCTAAGTACACCAGCATGGCAGCGCCGGCCCACTGCAAGATACTGAACAGCAGCGGTGAGCTGGTAATGAGAACAGCAAGGCCAAAAGCGGTGAGAGCCGCATAGATGGCGACACCGGCTCCATGGGCAATTGCACTGGCCAGCCCCTGCTGGAGCCCCGAGGCGGAAGAGCGCATAACGATCAGGAGACTAGGGCCGGGAGACATGGCCCCGAGCGCACAGATACCTGCGAGTGATAACCAACCAAGTAAATCCATTATTTAAAGCCGCCCCCCTGTGCCAGCCACTGTAACTCTTCTTTTGTAGATTCGCGGCCGAGTGCCGCGTTGCGGTGCGGATAGCGCCCAAACTGCTCAATAACCGCCTCGTGGGCTAGAGCATATCGATAATGGGTCGCAAGGTATGGGGCAACGCTCTGGTCACCCCGGTACTCTCTCTGCAACTGGCCGAAGTATGCCACGGAGCGTCGTTGCATCGGGAGTTTTTCACTGTGTTCCAGTGGCATGCCAACAAATATTTGCTGGAATAGGCCGAGACTTCTAGTGTCTCCGCGCCGCAGAATGCCTTCGGTGATATCTAGGGCGAGCGGATCTCCTGCAAAGGCCTGATCGTTGCCGCGATAGATATTGCGGGCGAACTGATCGCAAAGAAGTATCAGGGCTAGCTCGCCTTGCAGGGTCTGGCGCCAGTGGTTTAGCTCGCCCTCAAGGGCCTGGTCGGTGATCTCGCTGAAATCTTGCTGTATCTCTAAGTCCAGCTCTGGCGTCGCCGCAAACCAGCGCTGCCGCTGCACTTTGGTCGGTGTGAAATCCAGTGCTGGGCTGCCAAACCAGAATGTTAGGACTTCCTTTATTGAAGACATCGATTTGAACTCGCTGCAATGAATCCCGGATTATTGCGACTTTTGTGCCCGCAGGTCCAGGGTGGGAAGAGCATAGTGCTACCGAATAGGTGGCGGGAAAAAAATTTTATGCACCTGCATCCAAAGTTGGTACTGGCCCCGTCATAAAGGTGTACAAGGAGAAGCGATCTGGAGGTCACAATGTTTACTGCGGGATCATTTAAGAGGGTACAATTTTGCGCCGTACTAGTACTGGCGCTCGGCGGCATGCAAGCCGTGCAGGTCAGGGCGACGGATCTGGGGTTTTCTGTGGAAGACATCCACCGGCAGCTTACTGAGAAGACCGAACAGCACTTTATATTGAAGCTTAATGAGTGCAAAGCAAAGGGCGATTCTCAGGACATCAGATCTCCCTATCCGGTGCGCATTGTGGTGGATAAGCCCCAACAAGGCGCCACGCCAAGACCCATTACAATAGGCCGATTAACGGTCATATAAAGCCAACAGTGGTTTTGAATCCCCCGACGGTGCAACAGCACAAACAATGAAAAAGATCAGAGAGCAAACAATGAGAGCGAGAAATTCACAATCCATGCGGGCAGGTGTTCGCTGGCTGGTAACCCTGGTAGCTGCATTTGCCGCTTTGGGTAGCTGGGCACAGGATGACAATATAGCAATGCCTGAGCCTCCAGCTCCCCCCACGCTAGATGCCGAAGCACCGGAGGCCCGCAAGCCCGATACACGGGTGCGCATCATGCACGATAACAACGGCGTACTGACCATTAAAACCCAGGCAGAGGATGGTGAGCGCAGTGAAGTTAGGGTGGATCTTGGCTCAGAGTTTGGCGGCCCCTGGAGTCAGCGAATCATTGAGAAGCTTGAGAGTAAGGGGATTCTCGATGAGCGCGGAGAGGTGGTTGAGGAAGCCCTCGACAGTGTCCCGGATAATGTTGAGATCGGTCTTTCCAAAAAATATGACTCTGCATCCAGTAACCGGGAGGAATCTCACACTGGTATAGATTTCCACCAGGTAGTGACACTGCCGGTGCTGGCTCTGCTCTGTGTCTTTGGTATGCCGGTGCTAATTGTCTGGTTGGTAACTCATAACAGCTACCGCAAGAAACAATTGGTAGTGGAAAATATCAACCGCATGGTCGCTGAAGGCCGCGATGTTCCGCCTGAAATGCTGGATATGCTTGAGGGTAATAGCCCCAGGAATCCTGCCGACAGAGGTATCACTCTCATTGCGGTAGGTGCTGCGGTGTTTATCTGGCTCACGGCCCTGACTGGTTTTGGTGTAGGCAGTCTGGGCTTGATCCCACTGTTTATCGGCCTGGCCCGCTTTATTAACTGGAAGCTCGATAACAAGCAGGCTTAGGGACCGGACTATGGACCTCAATGACGAGGAATTAATCAGGCGCGTCGTCGAAGACGGGGACCAGCGGGCATATGCCCAGCTAGTTCGTCGCTATCAGTCACAGCTGCGATTCTCGCTCCGTCAGCTGTGCGATGGTGACCAGGGTCTGGCGGACGATATGGCGCAAGAGGCTTTTATTAAGGCCTATAAGGCGTTGCCGGCATTTCGGGGGGATGCCCGGTTCAGCACCTGGTTATACCGTATCGCCTACAATCTCGTCATGAGCCACAAACGCAAGAACGCCCCGGAAGTGAACCAGGATGCGGTCGATCGGGCTCAAGCGGAAGAGACTGTGGAAGAGTCCCTGCAACTGGGTATGGCAAGGGACTTGAACTCTGCTATGGACAGCCTGAGTGAAGCCCAACGTCAGGCGATACACCTATGTATGCAGAGGGGCTTTTCCCATGAGGAGGCGGCAAGCATTATGAAGTTGCCGCTGGGTACGGTAAAATCCCATGTAAATCGCGCCAAGGCCAAGCTGCGTAGCTTGCTCCAACCATGGCACGAGGAGGTGGTTAATGGTTAATTTTGAACAGCGGAATACAAAGGGTGGCACCTTGAGCGATGTTGCGATAGAGGGCAAAGATCCACAGTTCGATGCCTGGCTAAGCGAACAGCTGCAGTTCGATGAGCCCTACCTGGACGACGATGGCTTCTGTGAAAGCGTGATGGCAAAACTGCCTGCGCCCTCCAAGCAGAACGAACGCCGCGCCAGTCGCGTCCAGTACATCGCCGTGCTGGCGGCCTCGGGCATCGTTGCCTGGCAATTCCCGTTCGGCGAAGTGTTGAGCGAAGCTGCGCGCCAGTCCATCAGTCTTTATAGCCTGGTGGGCGTGGGGATGCTCTCCTCACTGGTAGTGATGGCTGGCGGTATTTTTGCTGCACGCCGCTGAAGACTTCGATGCTCGAAGAAAAGAGCGTTACTTGAGGTTTTTGCCTGCCTCTAGCTGTGTATGAGGGGCGGGCTGATTCAATTTTAGCTTTCTATTCGCACCCCTGACCCGGCCTCCCTGTAACAGATAGCCTACCCCTAATTAAGAGTCTGTATTGTCTATGCCCATTGATTAGGGTTGCAGGAGAGTACAAGCAGGCCCTATTCCCTGCCGATTTTCGTTTCTTTAAGGTACTGACTAGTATCAAGGGGGCGGGCTGCCCGTAGGCAGCATTTAGGGTTTTTGTTCAGCTGATACCCAATTCTCGCTCGATTTGGGCTTTACGCCACACGGAATAATTTGGGGGATATTTTGCTTCTTTAGTGTTATCGGCAATTATCGCACGTCCCATGCTGGGCCAGCATAAAACGGCCAGTACTCGTGGGGCAATTACTTGAAAGACCTTCGGGGGCCCCATCAGGGTTTTTAGTTTCTGTACAAGAGGCAGCCAGGAAGCAGGGACTACCTGCTCGGCAATCGCCCAGGAAGCCTGGGGTTCACTACCTAACTGTTTGGTAAGTGACTCATAGCGCAGCATTGCTGCGCGTAGGGTTGCTTGTGGAGGTGCTATTATCACTGCGCGGGCTCTCCGCTCGGCACATAACAGGCATATTTCTTTGGGTAAGCCGCTGCGCTCAGCCAGCTCTGGATTCAGTGCCCAGTCACTAGCCTTTATATGGCACTGGCATATTGAGCAGGCATACTTTGGATTGGAAGCAGTAAACAGTGAACTTACTTTCTGTGGGCGTTCATCATTTCGCCAGAAGAGAGGGTATTTTTCAAAAATAGTGCTGGCAAAGTAACGTGCGTAGATTAACCAATCAATATCGGTAACTGTCCCAAATCGGTCTTTGTGCACCAGATCTGGAATATCCAGGCTATACAGGTGGCGCAGGCAGTGAGGGCAGGGCTTTAGTTCGTCCTCTGGAAAAGCCTTTTGTGCGGCAGTGTAGTCGCTGCTCGCCCAAAGTGGTCCCTGGTAGTTGCCCACAGTGGGGCATTTAGGGGAAATATGAATTTGCCCAAAAGAATTTGCCTGTGCATAAGAGATTTGTTCAAGGCCAAACACAAATACTGGAATGCTTCGGTAGCGCCAGCCACAGGCGAGGCTGTCCAGGTCCGAGTGATCCAGCTGAATGCCAGAGAGAATAGCATTGGCCAGGCTATTTCTATTTGGCTTACTGGTAATAGATAGGTTCAGTTTAGGCTTGCCAGCGGGCGGCTGGTGAGCACTGCTTCGCGGAGTAGATGATGCTACTACTATTGGCTTGAAACTGTGCGGTAACGCTTGAGTTTGGCGATTATGGATAGGCTGAAAGTTGGTTAGCTTCACAATGCTTCCTCAAGGATTTGCAGGATATGGCTCTCAGAGTCCCGCACTACCCGGAATGCAACCCTGCGGGAGCGATCCGGATCTTCTATACCATTGGCATTGAGTACTGGGCGGGCGGAGGAATAGCCTACAGCTGCAACTTTTGCGCGGACCAGTACAGCTTGGGGTGGCGGTAGTAGTGAGTGGGCATACTGCATCACTGCCCTTGATCGCTGCTGTGACAGACGTAAATTATGAAAGTAACCTTCTTCTGGTGCGGATTGCTCACCCCACTCAGAACTTGTATGCCCTTCAATTTGGATTGCCGCAATAGAGTCCATATAGGGAGTCAGTGCGGCAATATACCGAGGTACAAATGAGGACATAATCTCCTGGGCATTGTCACTCAGGGTAAAATCCCCTGTTTTGAACAGTGCGTCACTATTGTTAAAGGAGATGGCGAGGGTTTGCTTATCCAGGGATGCCCCCCAGCGATCCAGATCGTGAGAAAACTCCTGCTGTAGGGTTTGATAGATTGCCAGCTGTGTATCGCGATAAGACTCCGCAAGCTCTCGGATCTTGGCACGTTCATCTATCAGGGAGCGCATCACAAAGACGGCAATACAGAGAAACACCATCATCAGGCCGGCCATCATATCGGATAGGCTGATCCATTGGCTTTCACTGGATTCGCTGCTGGAGTGGGCGCCCTCAAACATGCTCCTCTCCGACCACCTGCTTCACTTGATTGTCGATTCGTTTCATTTGCTGGATTAATTGGCGAAAATCCCTTGAGAACTCACCGCTCAAGGTGCCCAGCGCATCCCCCATCGCCGCCATTACACTCTCTACTTCACTATGTAAACGTTGATCCAGCAGTTCATATTGTCGTTTGATGCTTACGTCTGCATTGGTCAGGTCATGAGTGATCACTTGTGACAATTCAGTAATCATCTGTTGGTGGGTCTTGGCGATAAGTTGTGCAAGCTCAACCATTGACTCTCGATGACTGTTTGCAGTCTCTTGGATAATGTTGGAGAAATGGTTGGGGTCGATATTGGTCAGAACATCGGCGAGAGCCACAACTTTGCTGGTTCTTTGCTCAAAGACCTTAGCCTGGGTTTCACTCAGGGAGATAAGGTGTTGAACTTGAGTGCCCAATTGCTGATTTGTCTTATCAATCCCCTGGGTGAGGGATTCAAATTTGGGCGCTATTTCAGGAATCGATTTTTGCAGTATCTCAATTGAGGCCTGTTGTTCATTCAGCATCACAGATATTTGCTCGGAGTGGGCGCGTTGTTGTTCAACCAGTGAAGGAATAACGTTGAAGATCTCCGGTAATTCGGTAATACGTTGGTGTAACTGCAAAAGGTTTTCTTGAGCGCCGTTAATTTCGATTAGCAGGGATGTGGTTTGTTCACGGTAGATCGCTGCAAGCTCAGCGTGCTGCTCATGCTGATCGATTAATGCTTGTAGGGCAGGGGATACTGCTTCCAACTGATGAATAAACTGTTGCAGGTTGTCACCCATTTGTGCGTTCAGACCCTGATTAAACTCCTCCACAACCGAGGTGAGTGACTGTAAAACCTCTTTACTAATATTGTGTTGAAACTTGGCTAAATCCTGTCGCTGACCATTAATTGCCAGCAAAAGATCATCTACAGTGGCCTTGGCTGGCTGTTCTTTACTAAATATTTGGAAAATGGTACGCAAAACCAGTGAAAGGAACAGGCCCAGGATACTGGTCATAAACGCGGTTTCGAGACCCTGCATTAGCCCTGAAATCGAGGTATCGATATCAGTTAGGTCGAAGCCATAGATACCAAGAATAATACCGATGAAAGTGCCAAGTATACCGAGAGCGGTCAGTATGGATGGAGTTTCTTTTACAAAGCGTGGAAACTTGCCAAACGGGTAGAGGGTCAAAGCTATAGTGCCAAGGGCAAGCATAACTATAAGAAAGGTGTCGGTTACCTGCTCTGGAGATAACTTGGTCAACCAGTGGTAGAAAAACTGGGTCATTATTGATCCTTTACAACTTTCTGCATTGTTATTTCGTGATAAAAGGGCCCATTGGGTATCCGCCCAGTGCCCTGACTAAGTACTTTCATTTGCGGTAAAGATTTCACCACATCGGTAATGGTGCGGAACTTTGCCTGCTTATTTCCGGCGGGGTGAATATAGGTCCCAACAAGGCCAGACTGCTGAATCTCGAAAACACCGCAGTTGACTGGAAGACGCTCTTGCTTGAATAGCAGAAAATGCATCACGCTACCATTGCTGAGGTATTGATAGAGGGCATTAGTAATTAATTGAATTTGCTCAACGGAAAAGAAATTGAGTAGATCCCAAAGCAAAATACAATCCAGGTTTTCAGGCAGAGTGGCCTGTCGCAATGCAGCTTGCACCGCGCTATCAAAGGGTACCTTGCGACTACATTGCCACAGAATTGCAGAATAGAGATCCGAGATAAATAGTTCACCCACTTCTCGTTGGAGGTACTGCATATTCCTGCCAGCCTTTTTTCCGACATCGAAAGCCTTACTGACGGGGGAGCGCTTGATGTGTGCTAATGCTGTGTCGAGAGCAGTTAAGGGGAGTTCAGTGAGAGTTGTCTGCCTGAAAGCGGAGATTGCGCCTGAGGCTCCCCCAGCCCGTATAGCATTTTGTGACTTCACGTGGCCATACTCAAACATCAGCTCGATAAGATCTTTACGCATGCCTTTCCTGTGTAGGAGAGAGGAGCGCAGGGAAAAGTTACCCATGGTTTTCATCAGGTTAAGTGAAGAATACCGATACGTGGGTAGCGGCTCTTTCAGTGCTAGAGCTTCAGAATTAAAAGTAAATCCAGATAGGCGCTTAAAGTCGGCGGGTGCTTTAGGCATTGTGCCGGTGTAAAGCATCGTATGAAAGATAGTACCAGGCTTTAAGTGAGGGCGGATTTCCTCAATTAGCTGTGTAATAAGCTCGGGTTCCATAAAGTTAAATAGATCCCAGCAGAGCACAACATCAATTTTAATCCGTTGCGGCTTTCTGGTTAGATGTTCAGAGAGCCGTGTGGCTCGGGTTTGCGCATCAAATGAACAGGTGTCAAGCAGAAGGCTACGTAAATCTTCAATAAATGTCTGGCAAGAAAGCTCCAAAAAGGTTTGTGTGGTGCCGAATGAAAGGCATCCCAAATCCAATACTTTGCCACCGGGCTGAATGACTTCATCCACCAAGGCGGCAATACCAAACGAATGATGCTGCAACATATTTCCACATTAAAAGCTAGAGCCCCGGCAATAGCCGGGGCTCGTACTGAGGTTTATCCGAGGTAGTTAACTCAGCTCTCCTCTGCTTCCTCTTCGGTCTTCTTAGTGCCGAACAGGTAGTCGCTGGTATCGGACAGGCGGGATGAATCACTGGCAGTTGAGCTGCTGGAGGTATAGGAAGAATTGCTCTGCGAGCGATTTGCGGGTTTATCTTCTGTTGCCGGCAGGTCTGGGTGTACCAGTCGGTCTGAGAATTCCTTGTGGCGTTCCTTCATTTCGGAGTCGGTATCTACCATATCCATGGAACCACGGAATTTACCACCATCATCCAGTTTGATTCTTGGCGCGATGAGATTGCCATTTACCTGAGCAGTATTTCGGATCTCGATCAGTTCGTCAGCAAGAGCGTCGCCATCCAGGGTGCCTTCCACAACAATATTTTTTGCGTGAATATTTGCAGTCACCGCACCGCCGGTACCGACAGAAAGGTTGTGGCCAACCATGATAACGGTACCGTCAACGGTGCCTTCTACATGAAGATCTTCAGTGCCAATCAGCTCACCACGGAAATTAATACCCTCGCCAAGCACTGATTTGGCGCCTGAATTCGAGAGAGATGATTGCTGTTCACTAGCGCTCATGCCTGCTAGAAAGGGTGTGGAGTCATTTGTTTTCTCAGTGCTCATCTAAATAATTCTCTTCGTTGTGGAAAAAGTCAGCTATTGAGTCTCTTGTAATCACGCCCACAGTTGAAGTGTTATCGGTGGGTTAGGTTATACGTCGAGGTGAAAAATCACAGGTACCCCATGTGAGAGTAGAGTTCTCATAATGGCAGTACATACATGTCTATTTTTTCGTAAAAACCTGAATGCCGCTATACAATTATCTTCTACTATTAAGGATTTCTCTTTCTCCTATTCCATGCTCTTGACGATGGAGCATTTGTTTCATTCAGCTGGAGAATTTTTGTACATGTATTTTCATTTCTACATTAATCGTTGGGTAGATTTTTTATACTATTTCTGAGCGGCTTCTTCTTTCCACAGGTGTTTGGTGTCAGATTTAAAGGTTAGTCCTGACTAATGTGAGCGCTCGCTAACACCGATTATGCTAAGCGATTTACAAAACTTTACCTGTGACTCTTGTCTGTATAAAAATAGTCCTACTACCTAACGACGACTGACCTCTACGATTGTTCACTATCTCGTCGCATTCTTACTATTACATTAAGCTGTAATTTGTAAGTAAATATTTACTTTCTGGCGTGGAGGGCATACTGCTTATTGTCTGCTGATGGGTATTGCGCCCTGCCGGGCACACATCAATATGATTGGGTTGTTACTACCTTACAGCGAGCTAGCTACCGTAAAACGGTTCGGCAATCAATCAAGCTGACCTCGACTTGAATGGGCTGAATTTAGCACGAATTGCACACAAAAAGTGTGACATGGAGCACTTTTTGCTTGGCTTAAAGCTGACTGTAGATGCATTGGTCTATCCTGATCAATAGTGCCGTATATTACCAAGGGGTTTGCAACGGAAAAAGTTGAGCCAGCTCTTCATGGTGGTTGAGATGTAAAAATTTTTGAAAATTTAACGCCTAAGGTGCAGGTAGTAGCTTTTTGTAAAAAGACGATACCCCTAATTCTTGGCGCTGATGATAAATATTTCAGCAAGAAACTATTTTATAGTTGAGAGTTTTTCTATCCACTTCTGAGTGCAATTTGCATGTATATTTTCCCCTTTCTTTAGAGGTTATTAATGGATGAATGGTTTTAAGAATGTTTATTCCTTGGTAAATAACTTTTTGCCGGAAGGCCTGCTCAAGACACTTCAAGATGAATTTTCAGATCTAAGATTTACAAGGAGGTCTGGAGGGATACGCAATGCAGAGAAAAAGAATAGTTCTATAGCGGCCCTGGCCAAATCAGAATTGGTTTTAGGGTTAGTTCAGAAGTATTTAGCCGGGCCTCCTCGGCTAGTAAGGAGTATCCTGTTTGATAAAAACGAGAGGAGTAACTGGCTTGTTACCTGGCATCAGGATAAAACTGTAGCGGTTTCCTCTAAATTTTCTGAGCTCGGATGGGGCCCCTGGACTATTAAGGACAGCGTTCATCATGTACAGCCCCCTCTATATGTTCTTAAAAAAATGATTAGTATCCGTATTCATCTGGATGGTGCTGGCGTTGGTAATGGTTGTTTAAAGCTTCTTCCTGGTAGTCACCAACATGGGATATTTCAACAAGATGAAATAAACAAATATGTTAAAGAGCATGACCCGATTGCTTGTGAAGTGACGTCCGGTTCTGCACTAATAATGTATCCGCTTATTCTTCATGCATCAGATAAGGCTTTACGCCCTAAACGCCGGAGAGTAATACATTTGGAGTATAGCTGCTATGAGCTACCATCTGGCGTTACCTGGGCATAGTACTACCATAATTAACTCATAATTTAATACGAGTTGAAGACCCTGGTTGTTACATATAAGAAAAGGGAGTTAAGGTCTATATTCTACAATGCCGGGTTGCTTGAACCAGGCCCGGTATGTGTCTAGCTGATAATTATTGATTTATTTCTCTCTAGGCGATTTCGTTGGTTCCTGGAAGGTGCTGCTGGGTCAGAAGGAAAGAATACACTGCATTCGAGACGCGCTGCGAATACATCCCTGTAAGCTTGTAATCGGCATCCATGCTTCATACGGTCTATTCTTCGCTCCCCCCTTTTAGTAAGGCGTGCCGGATGTTATGTGTTTGGAGAAGTGGTCTTTAAACATCCATAGGATTTGACGCTTTTATGTAGCAGGTATTTGTTGTTGGGAGTGGCTTTTCCATATTTAAAAAAATAAAAATATATATTTTGTGAATTTTTCTTTTTAATGGTATTTGGAGTTGCTAGAATCTTGGGTGGCCAAATATAGGGTTGATTTATTGGGTCGGGAAGCAGGTTTGTTCCTCCTGTTATTGTAAGGATAATTAAGTTAAAAATGGTGAAAAATGAATATTCAAATAATAAAGTTTTTAGCAAAATTGGCGATTATTTTCGGAGTTTTTCAAGTTCAAGCATTTGAACCTAAATCTGATTTTCCGGTGAGTTTGGAGCGTGTTCGTCATTGCCAAAACTTTTTTTGTACTCGGCAATATACTCAACCTGAGTATCATGCGTGGGAGCAAGAGGGTGTCAGTAACACCCATCAGTTATACACTCAGATTGCCAGAATTCGGCAGCCTGAACGGGAAGATGTGCGAAATCTGGTATTTATTTCTGCCGGACAGCAGCCACCGGGATATGGTTCTGAAAGTGCTGTAACAGGTCAGGGGGATAACTATAAAAAAGACTGTGGGATCTCAGAAAGATCCTGTTCTCGGAGTGTAGATGGTCGCTCACTTGCTCGGCAGGTGCTGGATTCAGAGCATTTTCCTGCAGACGATACTTTCTTTGCTGTAGCCTTTGATGCGCAATTTAACTATTTGGTGAGCAGTAGTGAGAAATCTCGTATAGAAAGGGCCTACCTCAATTGGCTAAAATCAAAAGCTTACGTTTCAAATCTTGAAACCATCTACTTGGCGGGATCATCTAGGGGTGGTTGCTTGGCAATGCGCTTGGCTAAAGCGCTGCGCAATGATCCAGCCTTTCGTAACATCCGAACTATAGTTCATAGTTTTGATGGAGTCTGCAAGTGGGATCAAAATGAGATGGGTGTAACTTCCTCATTTTTTCGCAATCCAGGAAATACAAACTATTTGAGCTACTATACAGATCTCAATGCTCAGTTTCCCTATAAAGACAACTTATATATCCGACAATTGGCGGGAGGTGATGAGGTTATTGAATTAACAGGAGTGCACTCTTTTGTTTATACGGCAACGGATATCAATTTAGGGTGGTATACTCAAAAATGGGTCGATTTGAGTCATATTACTATCGATCGAGATATGAGTCCGACCGTGAGAGATCAGACCGTAGTACCTTTTTTGCAACACTTGGACGAGGTTCTTTAGTCAATCGTCAGTATTTATACTTGATTTGGAGTTAGGTTTTTATACTTTTTTTAGGTTTATTGGATGGAAGATGAGGGCAGCTGGGAAGTGGTCCTCGTTGTGTGTGGAGGTTGTTAATTCATATCTTATCATTATGTCTATACGGGAAGGATAATAATCGCCTGCTAGTCTATTTAATATAGCCAGCCTGTCCTGAAAGAGATCCCTACGTATACAAACAGAACGGAGAGAAGTGTTACTGGAATTATATGGTAGGCGAGAGCCCTCAGGTTTTGGGTGGAGAGATTTGGAATGACCCTGAGTCTTGCGTCAATAGCAAGGAGGAATGTACAGCCCAATATGATAAGCTTGTATGAAATAAGTCTCGAAACCGGATTCGAGAAGTTAAACCATTGGGATATATCGGGCAAGAGATTGAAAGCTAGATAGATACCGGAAAAAATCTGTAGAAGAAGGGCAGGAATACCAATTTTCTCATAGCTTCTTTCAAACCTTGAGATAAATTCAATATCATTATTTCTCAGGGCGAAGGGGAGGATGGTGCATGCCAGCACCAGATGACCTCCAGTCCAAATGGTTGCACCTAGCAAATGCAAAAACAGTACTACCTCGTACATCTTAACCTCAGTTACGAATCCTTTGTCGGGCACTATATCGGCAAATTTAATTAATGCCTACCAGTTTTTAGAGGGCTAGTGAAATATTCATTAATATTTTTCTTGTGAGAGATGCCGGGTGGGCTTGCTTGCTACTAATAAGGCTGCTCATATGAATATGATGGTATTTGATAGTGTTTTTTCGGGGGTGTCTCTAAAAAAATACTAAAAAGTTGATGTGGATCAGTATGACTTGTCAGGGGTAGAGGTAAGGCCTAAGCCTATTTGTTAGGTTCTGAGTGGGACAAGGTCAGTGGACGCCGCAACTGATACTATCTTTGGTAAACATCGGCAAATAGCAATTGTTAATATGGTGAAATCGAAAGCCAGCGAGATGGCCCTTGTTACTCCTAGGTTCGAGTTATCCCCACAATTCGAGCGAAAGGAAATAGCATGCCGCTTTGAAAAACTAACGTACTACTGGGTCAGAAGGAAAAAATACACTGCGCTCGGGACTCGCTGTGAATACATCCCTGTAATCTCGTAATCGGCATCCATGCCTCATACGGTCCCGAGCGCAGTGTATTTTTTCCTTCCTAGTATGTTTTGCGACACTGTCAATATCGCAGTTTTGGGGTTCCCAAGTACCTCTATATGGAATATTAAAGGGATCAGTTGCACAAGAGCTGTACAACTATATTTGGGTTTATTGCGGTCCGCCTTGTTACAGAGTGGTAGGGCTAAATGCCCAAGCATACCAGATGCATCTTTCGTGAAGGTACTGTGGAAGGTGCCAAATTCAAAGCTGTTGGGAGTTGTAAAAGTTAAGACGGACCAGAGAGTGTTACCGCTATTCTGCTGTCTTCGGAAGAAGCCATTTGGGGACAAAGAGTGCTGCGCAAATTCGGTTGACGTTGATGTCGACACAATTCAAAAGTATGTGAAGTAACAGGAAAAGCTCGACCAGCGGCAGCCCCAGTTGGATCTACAGAAATAAATCCAGGTTGAGATAATTCACGGCCAGTCTTCTGAGAGGCTTGGCTTTATAGCCCCTTTTAAGAGGCAGAGGAAATTCCGCATTCAAAGAATACGGATTTTTACTCTTGTAAACAGCCGGCTAAGGTGCAAAGTCAAGTTGCTAAGACAATCCTTGCGATCTACAGAGCTTCCCAGGATTTCATCTCCCTTAAAAATCAACCTGCTCCCAGTCTGCAACTGTTTCCAGAGAAAACCGCTGGCCCTTATCGGCGGTGTTGCACTGATAAATTTGTAGTTGTTCCCCGTTATCAGCACTGGTCCCGGGAGTGTCAATACAGTATTTCCAGTCTTTGTCTCTATTTTGAATGATACTGCTTTCCTGCACCTGCCATTTTTCTGAATTCCCCCCATCGCAATCCCACAGGTGCATCTTATCGCCATTATCTGCATTACCTGAGTTGTAGTCCACGCAGTATTTATTATTACCCTTGGGTCTTAATTGTCCTTCGGCGGTATAAACAAATTGTTGGTTGTTGCTGGAATTGCAGCTACTCAAGGTTAAATCTGAACCATTGCTATAACCCTGAGCCACATTGAGACACAAACTGGAGTCCTCTGTAGAGCGGATACGGAAATATCCCGGCAGGCTTCTTCTTACACCGACAAAAGGGATAGCTTGGATGGTGTAGTCAGGTGTGTCAGCGACAGTAATTGGGTCTATACCAATTACTGTAGCGCCGTGGGCCACAGCGAGATAGGCATAGCCGAAATCGGTGTTGTTAAAATCTCCAGAGCTGCTCCAAAGGTGCATTAGCTGTTTGCTATCGGATGCCTCATTCGCGGTAACCTGATAGTGATCGCCCGCTTTAACATTCCCGCAAAATATCTTTTTGGAGCTGCTGGAGTCCATTGAGTCAACGGTGCTGGAAAACTCCTCGGGGTCAGCAGTGTCGATGTCCGGGCAGAGGAAGGCTTGCAAGGGGTAGCTATACAGGGCTGACTCCATCCGGTTATTAACGTTACCACTCTGCCCCCCAGTAAATATCACCAGTACCTTTTTGTTCTCGGATAATAGCTCTCCCACCGTGGGCCAGCCGGTCTCCCTTAGGGTATCGCGGTAGTTTGTTGAAGTTGAGCTCTCTTGGAGGTGGATCAACATATCTTGATAGCTAAACTGTAAATCGCCCAGTTCCCGTTTGATATATTGATCCAATAGGTAAATCTCATCTGCATACCAGGCGGCAAACCAATTATTATTCGGTTTCATATCAATATAAAGCATTAGGGGTGCATCAAGCTCGTTGTTAGCAAGCCAGGCCTTAATATCGTCCAAGCAGTGCTCCAGTCGATCATCTCCCCCGTTGTTCTTACACATATGATTACCGATATCGCTTTGGCCATGGGCAACATAGGGGCCGTGACTGCTACCTTGCCATGAGCCGTGATCGACCACATCCAGCTCCAGAGAGCGAAAGCCCTTGTCCAGCCAGTCGGTCAGGGTTTCCCCCTCGGACAGTCGCTCGTAACTATTGTGGGGTTGTAGGTAGTAAAGTTGATCGATGCGGTGATGCTCTTTGACAGATTCGGCTTGGAATTTAGGCATTAATTGGGTTGTGGCGTTGATATCAGCACTTAGTGAAACCATAAGTGAGAATGCCATGGAGCAGAGAGGTAATTTGATCATTTTAGCTTCCAGTAAAATTTTTATCGGGCCTGGCGACTATTGTAAATGGGGTGACGATTTTATGGATGGTATGTGAAGGAGATATTACGCTGGGGTGCTTGAATACACAGGTGATGTTTGTGTGTCTGGTCACAAAATAATCCCATTTGAAAAGTTTGTGATTATAAATCCCAGTGAGAGTACCTATTTACGAAAAGGATTACTGAGGACCTGGGTAGGGGCACATGGTGGAGTCTATTAGACTATATTGATCTACTTTCGGGTTCATTTGGGTGTAAATAAATGGAAAATGAAGTTGGAGCTCACTTTACTTTTTAGGGTGCGATTTTGACGTTACAGCTTTCTTACTAAAAAGGGGGAAGGAAAGAATACACTGTGCTCGGGACCGGATGAGGGATGGATGCCGATTACGTGCTTACAGGGATGTATTCACAGCGCGTCTCGAGTGCAGTGTATTCTTTCCTTGAATAGGGTTTAAAGAGTGCTATCCGTTTGATTTTCTGGGCGGGCATTAATAAAAGCCGGCAGCTCATTACAGGCTTGTGCAATTTTCTGTATTTTGGGGTAACTACCGATATCCATACCAAAGCGCTCGGCATTGTAGATTTGCGGTAGCAAGCAGCACTCAAACAGTCCGGGTTTATCACCAGCGGCAAAGGGAGCCGGTTCGAGTTCTTGCTCCAAGGCTGAGAAGCCTAGATCAACCCAGTGCTGAATCCACTGTATTTTCTGCTCGTCGCTGATTTTGTATTCGGCTTGCAGATATTTAAAAGTACGCAGGTTTTGTAAGGGCTGGATATCGCTGGAAATAATGTGGGCAAGGGCACGGATATGAGCCCGATTTTCGCGCCCTTCTGGTAGCAGCGGTGGCTGTGGATAGGCCTCCTCCAGCCACTCCAATATGGCAATGGATTGGGTTAGGCTTAAGTCTCCCTCGTTTAGGGTGGGTACCAACCCCTGTGGGTTAAGCGCTAGGTAATTATCATCAAGTTGCTCCCCTTTCGACAGGTTCACTGGATGATAGTTGTACTCGAGCTGCTTCAAATTGAGGCCTATGCGAACTCGATAGCTCGCCGAGGAGCGGAAATATCCGTAAAGGTCCATTTTCTTTCCTTTCTTCAGTTGTTATCTGTGTGGTAATTCTTGCTAATTATGTATTTGTAACGAAATCAGTCACTGAGTTTTCCAAGAGTCGACGTAATTCGTTAATTCTACAGCGTAGGCATCAGGCAGTATGTCCCACGGTGTGCGGCTGTCGATCATTACGGCGACCTCATCTGTCTCTTTCCTGGCGTGCCTGGCGGCTGTTGCCAAGGCCTTTGGGTGCGGGCCATGGGTAAAGCCCATTGGGTGTAGAGTCAACATACCTGGGTGAATATTGTCGCGGCTAAAGAAGTTACCGCGGTGGTAGAAAATGAGCTCATCGTAGTCGTCGTTACTATGAAAAAACGGCACTTTGAGCGCGCCCGGATCACTTTCCAGGGGCCGCGGTACAAAGGTAGCTACTATAAATCCGGATGCAATAAAGGTGGTATGTACAGAGGGTGGAAGATGGTAACGGTGGCTCATCAAGGGGCGTAAATCCCGCCAATTGATCCGCACCGCTAGGTTGTCGCCGGTCCAGCCGGTGGCATCAAGTGGATTAAAGGGGTAAATAATGGTTGAAAGCTGTTGACGGGCCTTCACGACAACACGCCATTCTGTATCTGCCTGCTGCTCCTGAAATGCGTTGTCGATTGCGGGAACATCCAACATTGCCTCGTCGAAGATCGCATTGGGGCCCAATATGCCTTTTTCTGGCATCTGGAAGGCGCCGCTGCTCGCTTCCAGCATCAGTAGCTCCAAGGGTTCATCCTCTGTGGGAACCAAGCGCCACATAGTGCCCCGAGGCAGTAGGATGTAATCGCCATCGCGAACTTTCAGGTGGCCGAAATCACAAAATAGCTCGCCGCTGCCATTGTGAACAAAAAGGAGCTGATCCCCGTCGGCATTGCGTACCAAATGATCCATTTGCTTGTGGCAGGTCCAGAGCCCTATAAGGCTGTTACTGTTGCGAAGTATTGGCTTTTGGTCCCAGGGGCTGCCCTCCTTGTGGATCATTTTTGTACTGTCAAAGGCATGTGGGCGCAGTGGTCCCTCGAAACCGCTCCAGGCGGTGGGAGGATGGCTGTGGTAAAAGTGCGTACAAGGGCCTAAAAAGCCCTCCTTGCCCATCTCTCTTTCAAAAGTGTTTGGAGGGAGGTCTGCATGAGCCTGGCGGCTGGCCTTACCTTCGGTTCTGGGAAAGCGTATCCACTTGTTCATAGGCAACCTCGCATCTGCGGGGCAGGGCGGCGTTTAACGGCTGATTGAGGTTCGCCCCATTCAGCCAAGGCACTGCGCATACTTTTCGCGTTTTTCCAGTATATGTTTAGCAAAAATGGCGCATAAACCCCTATAATGTGCGACCAATTTTTCCTCGTGGCCCAAAGGATTTCAAGGAAACATTTGCACCCACAGTGGTTACAATTGAAACCAATGTTAGTTAAATTGGACATCTGGTACAACCCGGATTCGCAGACAGGTAGGTGTGAGAGCAGCCATGACTAATGACCCGAAAACGCCAGATACGGCAGAAAAACAGGATGAGTTGCGCTTGGAGAAGTTTTTACCATATCGCTTATCGGTACTCTCAAACCGGGTGAGTAACGCTATTTCACAAGCTTATGGTGCGCGCTTTCATCTCACCATTCCGGCCTGGCGCGTCATGGCCATCCTGGGGCGTTTTCAGGACCTTTCTGCGGCCGATCTGGTAGAGCAAACGGCCATGGACAAAGTGGCAATCAGCCGAGCTGTTTCCTCGCTGCTAAAGAACGATTACATCACCCGCAGCGAAGATCCTGTGGACCGCCGGCGTCAGGTGTTGAACTTGTCTGAGTTAGGACGGGAAGTCTACGCGCGCATAGTGCCGCTTGCGCAGCAATACGAAAATGATTTGATCGCCTCGCTCTCCGCTGAGGAGCGGGAGCAACTGGATGGCATAATTGAAAAACTGTTAGTTCGCGCTAAGGAATGGTCCGAGCGCGGCTTGATCGATGAATAAATAGGATAAATAAAGGAGTTTTCAGATGTTTGAGCATTTAAGCAGTCTCCCGCCAGATCCCATCCTGGGTCTGTTGGCCAGTTATCGTGCGGATGAAAACCCCAGCAAAATCGACCTTGGAGTAGGGGTCTATAAGGATGAGGCCGGCCACACCGCGGTTTTGCAGGCGGTAAAAGAGGCGGAGACTCGCTTATTGCAAAGTGAGGAAACTAAAGCCTATATCGGCCCCGCAGGCACACCCGGCTTCAATTCAGTGATGCAGGAATTGGTACTGGGCGCCGGACATTCCGCCTTGGTAGGTGGCCGCGTACGTTCCGCTCAAACTCCGGGTGGTTGTGGCGCCCTGCGCGCTTTGGCGGAATTGATCAATCGTGCCAAGGAAGGAGCTACTGTTTGGGTGAGCGACCCCACCTGGGCGAATCACGTGCCGCTATTGGGGAATGCGGGCCTGAACATCAAGAGCTACCCCTATTACGACCGCGCCACCAGCAGCTTGCAGTTCGACAAAATGGTGGAGACTCTGAAGAACGTGGGCGAGGGCGATGTGGTCCTGTTCCACGCCTGCTGTCATAACCCTTGTGGCGCAGACCTGTCCCGCGAGCAGTGGAAAGTATTGGCGGAAATGGCCCAGAAACAGGGCTTTACCCCGTTTATTGATATGGCCTACCAGGGCTTCGGCGAAAGCCTGGAAGACGACGCCTATGGCTTGCGCCTGATGGCGGAGTCCGTACCCGAAATGTTGGTAGCGGCTTCCTGTTCGAAAAACTTTGGTCTCTATCGTGAGCGGGTTGGCCTAGCCATGGTGGTCTATGCCAATGGTGAGAGTGCCGATAAAAGCCACAGCCAGATGCTGAGTGCAATTCGTGGGAACTATTCCATGCCACCTTCCCACGGTGCGGCGATTGTGGAATCTATCCTTACAGATGCAGGCCTGAAAGCGAACTGGGAAGCGGAGCTTACCGAGATGCGTGAGCGTATCAACGGACTGCGCTCCGGTTTGGTAGAAGGGCTCGGGGCCGCCGGAGCAGCAGGTGATTTCGGTTTTATCCGCCAGCAGAAAGGTATGTTCTCCTTCCTGGGCATTAGCCCAGAGCAGGTGCAACAGCTGCAAAAGGATTATTCTATCTATATGGTGGACTCCAGCCGCATCAGTATTGCCGGTTTGAGTTCCAACAATATGGAATACTTCTGCAAGGCGGTTGCCAGCGTGCTGTAAATTCGGCACATTTAGGGTGAGCAGTACGCTCACCCCTTAAGATTTACCTAAAGAAGTAAGAGTGAAAGATGGAAGTTGAGCTAGGAGTCCCAGTGTCTGAATCCCCCACCCAAATCTGGACCCCGCAGAGCTGGCGAAACTTCACCGCGCACCAACAGCCCAAATACACCTCCGCCGATGATGTTACCCAGGTAGCCAAACAGCTTGCTGGCTACCCACCTTTGGTATTTGCTGCCGAAGCGCGCGAGCTACGCCGTCAACTGGCCCAGGTTGCGGAAGGAAAGGCATTTTTGTTGCAGGGCGGCGATTGTGCAGAGTCTTTTGCTGACTTCAACGCAAACCGTATACGCGATACTTTTAAAGTATTACTGCAAATGGCAGTGGTACTCACTTTTGCAGGTAATCTACCGGTAGTAAAAGTGGCACGGATGGCAGGCCAGTATGCCAAGCCGCGCTCAGCAGATACTGAAACTGTGAATGGTAAAGAGCTGCCCAGTTATCGCGGCGATATTATCAATGGCATCGACTTTACTGCAGAAGCTCGTCAGCCCGATCCCCAGCGCATGGTCACCGCCTATAACCAATCTGCGGCAACCCTCAACCTGCTGCGCGCTTTCGCTCAAGGTGGTCTGGCTGATCTTCACCGGGTGCATGGCTGGAATCTAAGTTTCCTCAAGAACAACCCCCAGCGCGAAAAATATGCACAGTTAGCGGAGCGCTTACAAGAAGCGCTGGAATTTATGGCGGTATGTGGTGTTACTTCAGAAAACACCCCCGCAATTCGTGAGACTGTGCTTTACACGTCTCATGAAGCACTGCTACTGGAATACGAGCAAGCGCTGACGCGCACAGACAGTCTCACCGGTAAGTGGTATGACTGCTCTGCGCATATGCTCTGGATTGGTGAGCGTACTCGCCAGCTGGATGGAGCCCATGTAGAGTTCCTGTCTGGTGTATGCAACCCTATTGGTGTAAAAGTTGGCCCAAGCATGCAGCCAGATGAGCTGTCGCGTTTGATCGACAAGCTCAACCCTGAGAATGAAGCTGGCCGCCTCACGTTAATTACTCGTATGGGTGCTGACACTCTCGGAGACAAGCTACCGGAACTCGTACGTGCAGTGCAAAGGGAAGGGCGCTCTGTAGTTTGGAGTACAGACCCAATGCACGGCAACACCGTAAAAGCCGGTAATGGCTACAAAACTCGCGACTTTGATAAAATCCTTCGTGAAATTCGGGACTTCTTCTCAGTACATTGGGCTGAGGGCAGTCACCCTGGCGGTATCCATTTGGAAATGACCGGTGAACACGTAACTGAATGCACCGGTGGCGCCTGGAAAATTTCTGAAGCGGATCTTGCCAGTTGCTATCGAACCCAATGCGACCCGCGCTTAAATGCCGACCAAGTATTGGAACTGGCTTTTTGTGTGGCTGAGTGGTTGCGTGCAGGGCGGATTGCTTAGCTACTTAGTTCAGGAGTTAAAGTAAGCAAATCAAACCCCTTATTCTAAGTTAAAAGCTTGAACAAGGGGGGGGTGGGGGTTGTTACCAATCCAGAAAATATAGTGGGATTTGAAGAGATCTTATTATATGACGATGTGCCAGAAATAGATGTAAAGAGTATAGATTGGTACGGCCCCTGAAAGTAATAGGAGTTCCTCCTATATACGAGCTTCGATGGCATGTACTTTGTATGAATTAAATTCTGCACGGGCATGACTCCCTTTTACAACATAATACCATTCTTCCGGTTTCGTATAATGAATGCAGCCATATAAATGATTTACTTTCACTTGAAAGTACAAAGCAGTGGCCGTAATTTGTTCTATCCTTATATACCCTCCGTCAGCAGTTAAGCGGACTCTATAATCATTTTGAACGACAAAAGCGCCGCCTGGGTAAGGCCGGTATAATGCTTTTTGCGCGAATTGATTGATCGCCGATTTCACGACTACCACTTTTTTTGCGAATTCTTCGTTTTTAATTGGCATATTTATATCCAGATTTGACAGAATTGCCATAACATAAGGCAATGGTTTTCTTTAATATGAAGCTATTTGTCGCTGCCTGAGTAATAGTTGTTACATATCTGACTTCAATTTTCATTACACATAATTACATTGCGTGTTACAATTGTAATCGTTTGTATTTATCCCTCACAGGTACGTCCTGTACGCCCCCTCAAAAGATGCATTATGCGATTAATTCTAACTATTATTTTATTCGTCGCTCAATTTGAGCCTATGGCTAGATTCCTATACCGATAACTTCTATCCACTGGCTTCTTATCTGGATATTGAACCCTAAAAAGCGTGTCCCTATAAATTATTTTAATTAGAATGAAGCGATCAGGATCTGTGCCAGCTCTTCGGGCATATCGATCATCACATCATGACCACAAGGCAAAGAAATAGTATCCCACGCAGATGCCTGCTCGGCTTTCTTAAAAAATGGCCTGCCGATACCTGGACTCCAACCAGTGGCGTAGATATATAAGTGTTGAGGCACGTTTTTCCATGCGCCTTCCAAACGAATTGGTTGCACAAAGGTCTTGAATGGGTGGTCGACGCACCGACGATCTACCCAAGCCCGATCATGAATATTGACCCCGAAATCTTTTGCTGGCGCTGGTGTTACCCGAAAGCCTGCGCCTTTAGTTTTGACATTTTCCCGGAAACCAGACACAGTTTCAGTGGGCAAGAGATCTAGCACGTTCTTACCATTAGCTGGCACTAAAGCGTCAAGATAAACAAGTGAACAAATACGTTCGGACAATTTGTCAGCAACACCGGTAATTACCACCCCTCCATAGCTGTGACCGCACAGGACGATGTTGGACAGTTCTTCACAATAAATAACGCCTAGAACATCCTGGATATGCGTATCCAGATCGATCTGATCGTCCAATAGGTGTGCCCGCTCCCCAAGGCCCGTCAAAGTGGGGGTGAATACTTCATGGCCAGACTGGCGCAGAATAGTCGCGACTCGCTTCCAACACCAGCCCCCTTGCCAAGCACCGTGGACCAATACAAATGTCGCCATATATTACCTCTTTTCCTATTTCGGCCAAACGGTGCGAACTTGCAAGAGTCAGGCGACCGTAGAGAGTGAATTGAACGGTTTGTATGGCAATTGGATTACAAGAGAAATTAATACTAGCAAAGTTAGTCTTTGATATAGGTTGTCGTGTAATAGAGTCTCTGCTTAACAAGCCATTCCCCGTGGAGCTATTCTAGTGCTGGAAGATTTTTAGACTTGACCGGTTTCACCTTTTTAGCGTCATTCGTGTAATCTCCCTTTTTTGGTCTTGCGGATCTTTGAATCACAGGCCCGCTTTCGATTCTGAGCGGTGTTGGGCGTTGTGATAATGGTCGCATGTCCAATGAGCCCATTTCCACAAAGATCTGGCGTCTAAGCTACTACTCTTCAATTAGGTTTCGAAAGTTGTGGAAATTAGTTTCACCCGGGACCTGGTTTATGAGTGCCGATTCCGGACAATGGTAAATGGGCTCTATCTCATATAGAGTGTCCTTCATATCGAGATTATTGAGCTGATGAAATAGCCCCATAAAATGAATACGCAAGATGATCCGAAGCGGTTATGTATGATGGCAATGTTTAAATTTTGTGATAAAGGGCTCATTCTTGACTTCGAGATCGCCGATTGAATCAAAGGAAGCATGTTTTCAAGGAGCTTATTACAATGAGTCCTTCGGCGCTTACTCGGGTTCGGCAAATAATAGAATACTCGTTGCTGCAATACAGATTTGACAGCAATAACGAATGTATAAATTCTGAATAATTACGTAATATCTCTGGTAGTCTCGAGAGTTACAGACGATAGGCGCTGCTCGTAGCGAATGGACATTTTTTTTAAGAACTGTACCGCATAGCTGTAGCCTTCAATTCCCGTTCAAGGACTCTTCCGGAGCGTTCAATCATGCCTTGAAGCTTTTTAAAGGGCTTAGAATTGCGGAATCGCGTCATGGTTGTGAATCGCCCCTGAGAGTCAGGGGCATTACGGAATTATTCGGAGTTTCCCTAAACATGATATTTTAGCGGTGAACTCTGGGCAAAGGTTAGTTTTTTGAAGAGCTAATTGAAGAATGTCTATGACATCCTTGTGTACGTATGCGATTCAGCACCTGACTATCAATAAAAATACGACTAATGTGAATATTTAACAAGCTCACTCGCAAAGAAACCTAAAACATGTACTTAGGTGCGCCTTTTAACCTTTGTATAAATACCATACAAATAGAAGGCTGTTTATATTACGCAAGCCGTGTATCGAGATACTCTCTCATATAAAAGATTGCTTAGTAATTATCGATTTTTACATTGCTTAGCCATAGGGAATATATATCTACTGTAGATTAACATAATATATAAGTTTGTATTGCCAAGTCACCGGAATGAATATGATTGTATTTTACCTCAATCGACTTCATATGGTTGACTTTATAAAATATCCCATATAAGCTTGATCATGTAACCGGTTTCATTAGCTCTGAATTCTTAGGGCGTCAGAAATTAATGGGACTCGTGCATTTTAAAATATTAGTACATATATGACTTGATCATTTGTACTAAGTAGATGTCAGATTGGACCATCTTGCGATTGGGAGCCGGACTCACGGGCGGAAGCTTGCCTGATCGCAGCAGTTTTCATAATAAAAAAATCGTCTTTTTATCAAGTTTAGAAGACTATGCATATTTCAATCATTTCTCAGGGATGGAAATTGCAATTCTTCACTTCTGGGCCATTATCCAAATAAATTATATTTGAATAATGGGATTCATTTTTACTGTGCAATCTTTTGGATATTCATTCTTGAGAAGGAGCTTTTACTATTTTTAATATTTATGGTAATTCGAGGGTGCCAGAAGGCAAGTGAAAGACAGCTATAATCTGAGGAAATTCCTATAAATCAAATAATAATAAGACTATCACAAAATAGTACATTAAAAATAATTAATATTACATGTGATTTTCACGGTATGTAAACTTCTGTGCATCAACATGCTTAGAAGGAAGTTATACATATTAGTTATGAGGATATATAATGTATTGCTGGTATTTACTTTGCTGTAAACCAAAACAAGATAAAAGAGCAGTGGTACTTCTGGAGAATCAAAAGTATGAAGTCTTTTCCCCGCAATATAGAAAGAAAAACAAAAAAAATACTGTGATCAAGCCATCTCTGGAACCCTTGTTTCCTGGTTATATTTTTATAAAATTGCATAGTGAGGCAAGTAACTGGTGTGCAGTTCGTTCTACAGGGGGAGTTAGGGACTTTGTGAGATTTGGCGAATACAAGGCTACTATTTCTGATTCTGTTATTAATCAATTAAAAGAAGATTCTGAGAGGTTAAGCCAATTAAATATTAATCCGCCCGATCTAAATCCAGGCGACCAGATATACATCTCTGGTGGAAGCCTGGAAGGCTTGGAAGCAATATATAAGTGCAAGTCTGGAAAGGATAGAGTAATTGTGCTTCTGAGCATCATGGAAAATCAGAGAGAAGTAGAGATTAATAATCAATTTATAGAAAAAAAAGTTTCTTGAAATTTAACTTTTTAATTGTAGATAATTTTATCTCGAATTCAGACTCTAAAAAGTTAATATAATTCAATTATTGGGTTTGAATACTACCTTTGAAAATTACTGAAAAATTAAGATGTTGAAATTTCCCATTAAAAATATCCATTACGGTTAAGCCGTTTTTTTCAAAATGAATAAGAAGCTATATTTCAATGAAGATCCCCCGCTGAAGCTGCATTTACAAGTTGCTCATATTACGGGAATTTTACCCCAAAATAATTCCTCGGTTCACTTTCTTTTCCAAAATTACTTCACATGCTGCTGTAATAATGCACCAGATAATTTCGCATTTTCATTTTCCTACCGAGAGAAAATGATGTCACATCCAAAACTGCATTACTATCAATATAATGAATATTACTATGGTAAAACAATATTTGATAAAAATGAATACTTGGAAATAATTATCGAATTAATTGATAATGGATACTATGTGGAGTTGCTAGGAAATGTTAAACATATTTTAAAGCTAAAATATAACTCCCTTAAAGAGTCTGTTGTGTTTGGATATGATAAGACGAAAGAAGTCTTCCATTCTATAGGATTTAATGCAAGAGGAAATTTTCAGCCTAATGATATTAGTTTTGATGATTTTTACTTGGCGTACTCAAGTACACACCCAATTACAACAGGAAAAATTTTAAATAGTATTCGTGAAAACCTTCCTTGGCTAACTACCAACAAAAATCCAGGAGAAATATTTTACTATAAACTAATGGATGATTTTAAGTGTGACACGGATAGAAATGTAATTATTGGCATGGTTGAAGCGTATCAAAATGGTGTATTCCCTACTCGAATAATGCCTAAAAATGGCCGCTTCCTAAAACCAAGAGATAAATGCTATGGTGTAGATTGTTATAATTACATTATTGATCTATTTAAAAGTGAATATACTAAAAAAAAGAAGATTTCAGATCTCAGATTAATGTATGGCTTGTGGGAGCACAAAAGATTAATTGGGCAGTTTATTAAGGTGTTACAGGAGCGATATAAAAAGATAGTAGATTTCGGTAGTTTGACTAAAAACGCAAATATTGTAGAAGGGAAAGCCAAACAACTTCGTTTTCTATCCATGGATCTTCATGTTAACTGGCACCCTGATAAATATATTGAAATTATTGATGGTTTAGAAGAATTAAGAGAAAAGGAAAGCTACTTGCTAAGCGAACTTGTTCACAGGCTAGATTTCTAACCTATCATTGTTGGTGATTTTCTAGAGAGATATTTCAATATCGCATTTTTTTACTCTAGAACTGTATGAATTTCGCCAGTCAAAAAAATAATCGCAATTGAGATGAAAATCAAAGTTACAATTTAGCGGCTATTGGAGCAAAATATGCGAACAACTAGTCTTAAATTTCATCTTAACATTTGGTCATAAGTTTATCATGGATAATAAACGCATAAAAATTCTATGTTGTTAACGATGTAACAGCAAAATGTCCGGAAAAACAAAAAATTAAATGGCCAAAAAATTTTTCCGTGAGATAGTTGATAGCATAGGCCAAAAAATGGCAACTGAGCTGCAGGTTGCATTAGTATGTTGAATATCAATAGTTTATTCATTAACAGATTTAGGTCAATAAATTTAATAAAGATCACTCATCTACTTATCTGATGGTAGTATTGCAGCGCTACCAACAGTTAAAGAAATAATGACTGATATAGAACCCCCAAAACCTTATCAGTATAAAAAATCAATCCCAGTATCGGCTGCCAATCAAAAGGCGGTAATTATTTCAACATGAATCTCAGCGTTCCTTACTAGATTGCTCGTTAAGTTACTCGGTATCGAATTGTGGTCTTTTAGATAATAAAAAAATATGAGGTTAAACTTTCAAAGGCACCAGAGGAAATAATTATTATCATTTCGTAACGAAGCCGTTCAAAAATTGGATGAACAGACGTGATAACCTTTGAACTTCATTTGGGAAGAAGGGCATTATAGATATGAATCCCCTAAGATTTTATTGTGTGAACAGAAGAACAAATAAAACATACAAGTAAAATACCAACTTCCCTCAAACTTTAGATCCGCCTTCTAAACCATAAGATTAATAAAAGATATTATTTTTATGGGTGAAAAGTTTTTTATGCAGCAGGCATATAGGATCAGCGTAAATAAAAAAGGACAAGATCTTTATGATGGATTCTATTACTGAAGACATTGTTTCCATATTAAAGAAGAGAGCTTCAAAATGTAGTGGGAAGATTGCTTTTTCATTCGTTGACACGGATGGAGAAGTAAATATGACCTATAGTGAAATTGATTATAAGGTGACCCAGATTGCTAATGTTCTTGCTTCTAGATTTAAAGCAGGTGACAAAATCTTACTTCTATATCCCGCAGGACTAAATTTTGTATGTGCATTTTTTGCGTGTCTTTATGCTGGGCTCATTCCCATACCGCAGAGTATTCCTAGGCGGAAACAATCATTAAAGAATATTATTAGTGTCTCACGATCCTGCAAAATTCAGGCAATTTTGACACAGTCAGATGGCACAAGTAGGCTTCAGTCTAGGATTTCTGAGGATCACGAACTAAGTACATTTAGTGTGATTAAGACAGATTCGTTAATTGATTCCCGTGATACAAGAAAAACGAAAAGAGACAGAGAAAACGTTGCATTTATACAATTCACATCAGGATCAACCAGCTCACCAAGAGGCGTGTTAGTCTCACATAAAAATATAATAGAAAACCTCAATTCGCTAAAAGTCGCTACTCAATCAGATGAAAATGATATTTTCGTAAACTGGTTACCGCTATTTCATGATTTAGGGTTAGTCAACACGGTATTATTACCTGTGTACTTAGGTGCCACGACAATTTTAATGTCCCCCATAAGGTTTATTAAAAATCCGAGATCCTGGTTAGCGGCTATATCTAAATACGGAGGAACAATTGCAGGGGCACCAAACTTTGGATTTGATCACTGCGTTACTAGAATTTCTACGGAATATGTTACGGGATTAGATCTATCAAGTTGGAGAGTGTGTTTCAATGCAGCGGAGCCAATCAGCTCGAATACTTTGCTTAACTTTAATAAAAGATTTTCCTCTGCAGGTTTCAGATTTTCCAGCTTCTACCCTAGTTACGGGATGGCTGAGGCTACAGTCTTTGTTTCAGGCGGCAATCCGAACCTTGATCCTGTCATTACAAATTTTGATCGATCTGGGCTTCTCAAAAATAAAGCTATACCAACTAGAAACGCTGATTCTGTATCTCTTGTAGGGTGTGGGCATGCACATACAAATCATAAAATAAAAATAGTAGACCAAAGTAACTTAAAGGAACTGAAAGAAAGACAAATTGGAGAGATTTGGGTTAAAGGCCCGAGTATTTCAAGTGGTTATTGGATGAAAGGATGTCAGAATGAGAACAAATTTAGACAATCACTATCATTTGATGATCATGGATATATGAGAACTGGCGACCTAGGCTTTATTGATAAAAATGAGTTGTATGTTACAGGTAGAATAAAAGATCTAATAATTGTCAGAGGAAATAACTACTACCCGCAGGATATTGAAAAAGAAATATATTCCTCAAGTAAACTATTTCAAAGCGGCAATTGTGCTGTTATAGATAATCAATTTGATGACTCTATTGATGTGATCGTGGTACAAGAACTATCAAAGCGAGATACAAGAACGCACACTAAAAAAGAGACGGAAAGTGCTATCAAATGCGTTCTTTCTAAAGAGTTTGATCTCAGCTCACGTATTATATTTGTTAATGTAGGTGACTTACCCAAAACATCTAGTGGAAAAGTTCAAAGACAACGAACTCTTCGCATGGTTTCAGATGGAAAACTAACTGAAATATTTCCTGACATAAAAATTGATACTAAATGTAGAAATATTTCTATAGATGGCAAGTCTTCGACAGCATACTTATTTATTATAGGACTATGGAATCAATTACTAGGGGAGGGGACAGCTCATAATGGAGTAGATTTCTTCTCAAGTGGCGGGGATTCAGTGGGAGCTGCAAACTTAGTACATGAAATCGAAAAGACTTTCAGTGTCGGAATGTCTCTCGAAGATTTCTATGAAAATCCTACAATCGAATCACTAGTAGCCAAAATAGAAAAAGGTAAATTGGATAAGAATAAGCGTTTAAAAAATATAGTAAAAATAACAGGTAAAAAACGAAGCTGCATATCTGATGCACAAAGGCGAATATGGATACAGCATAATAAAAACCCAGGAACTCAATTTAATCTGCTAGAGAAAGTGAAGTTAAGAGGGAAACTAAATCCGAATTCATTAACTGAATCACTAGAAAAAGCGTTGTCTGAAAATGAGACATTCCGAACTCGATATTTGATGGAAGAAGACAACGTCATTCAAGTCGTTGGAGATAAAAAAGCAGGAAATATAAAATACCTGGATTTTTCAAAATCTTCAAATGTAATTGAAAAATCTGAAGAATACTACAATAAAGAGCGACAAAGGGTATTTGATTTAGAAAAAGGTGACCTATACAGAATCATATTAATAAAACAACAAAACAATACCTGGCTTCTAATTGTAAATATACATCACATAGCAGCGGACGCTGAAACTTTTAGAATATTAATTAGAAGAATTTCACAATATTATAATGGCAAAGCATTGAGTCATAAAAATAATATCCTGCCTACTTATATAGATTACAGTATCTGGCAAAATGAATGGATTCAGAGCAATAAATATAAAGAATTGGAATCATTTTGGATAAATGAACTAAAGCATCATAACGATTATCTCCAGCTACCGCTAGATTTTAATAGATCCATTGTACAGACCTACGAAGGGTCAGTAGAATGTGAGGCAATACCAGAATCCGTAATCGCTCAATGTCTGGATCTATCAAAAAAACATGGTGCCACATTATACGTAATCTTATTGACTGCTTATCAAGTTTTACTTCATAAAATTACCAACCAATCTGATTTTTTAATTGGGGCAGATGTTTCTAATAGATCTCCATCAGATATAAAGGAAACACTAGGTTTCTTCGTTAACCATGTTGCTATTCGAAGTAAGTTTTCTTCAACAGACACATTATCTGATCTAATAAATAGAGCTAAAGACAAAGTTTTTTCGGCAGTTTCTCACCAGGAGCTACCCTTCGAGAGGCTCCTTTCTGCACTTGGTGTCGCTAGAAATCCAGCTTATTCGCCATTATTCCAAACCAATTTTCTATTGAGCAACTCACCAATAGATGAACTAAATTTGGAGAGCGTTAGTGCATCGAGAATTGAGTTTGAGGAAAATTTCTCTACACACGACCTTACCCTCAATGTGAAATACTCAAAAGAAAAAGGCTATATTGCCACGCTTGTATATAATACTAATCTATTTAAGAAAAAAACAATAAATAACTTTTTAAAATATTACCTTTCTATCCTAAAAGTATTAAGTCTTTGTGAAAAAAAGAACCTGGAAGACCTTCTATTTATCTCAGAGCAAAAATTACTTCTCTCAGCATTAGAGAATAAATTTGGATATAGATCTGATCTAGCTTATACAAACAGAGAGAGTCAATTCTATCAAGCTGAAATGAAAGAAAAGCTTACAGAGATGAGTGATGAGCAAAATGTAACTAATGAACTAGATCATAAAAAAGATTTCTCACTTAGTCAGTATGTAATCATAGCTGATTGCAATTCAAATAATAACAATAAAATTGAGAACCTGATTGGAAAAATTTGGATCTCAAAGGCACTTAGTATTGATACCCTTAAGACAATACTGTCAAAAATTATCTCAAGACACGAGATTCTTAGAACCTTAGTTTTTGTTGAAGACGAAATTAGGAAAAATAGAGTTGTTGAAAGTTTCCAAGTTGAGGTCCAAAAAGTAGATTTATGCAAGTTAAATGAATCTGAAAAAAGAACTGAAATTCTTAATCTAGAATACTTAGAAAAGACGAGACTATCTAATTTAAATAGAGATTTACCAATCCGCTTTAAGCTATTAAAGTGTTCCGAAAACAGCTACCTTTTACTTGTGTGTATGCATCCAATGGTGTCTGATTGGAATTCCATGGTAATTTTTTCTAAAGAATTTGAATTACTATTCAACGAATATATTAATCATATAAAAAATGACCAATTAATACCTTTACCAAAGCAGTACACGGACTATGTAACTTGGCAAAGGATGTTACTCTCCAGTGAATTGCTGGAAAAACAATTAAAGTACTGGCAAAAGAAGCTTAAAGATTTGCCGTCAGTACATAGTTTACCCTTAGATAGACCACGTCCTGCCAAGCAAAGCTTTAACGGTGGGTGTCACTCGCAATCATTTGATGAAAATCGTCTTAAAAATATACAGCAATTCTGTACGGATCAAGACGTGACTCCGTTTATGCTATTTCATACGGTACTATCAATACTGTTAAGCCGCTATAGTAATGAGAAAGATATAGTCATTGGCACTGCGGTTTCTGGACGGATTCACGAAGATTATGCTTCTTTGATCGGATTATTCGTCAATAGCTTGGTACTGCGAAGCGATCTTTCTGTCAACCTGCCATTCGATAATTTTTTACAAAAGAATAGGCAGACAATTCTAGCTGCATATGAACATCAGCAGATTCCGATTGAATTACTGGTAGAGGCTATAAATCCAGAGTATAAGACAAACCATAGTCCGTTATTCCAAATAATATTATCTCTACAAGATAATAAACATCAAGAATTATTTCAGGGTGATGTAATCCTGTCAGGTGTGTCGAAAGAAAAATGCAGAACTAAATATGATTTGGAAATAAATATCGTCGAAAGTGAGCGTGAGCTGATATTTGTCTGGACGTATAATAAGGACTTGTTTGAAGAGGCGACAATAGAACGATTTGCTTCTAGTTTTCAGGTATTACTTGAAGATGCTATTTCAGCGCCAGAAAAGAAAATACAAGAACTATCCATACTTACTGAATCTCAGCGAAAGCAACTGCTGGTTGACTGGAATGATACCGCTGAAGAATATACACAAGATGTAAGTGTTTCTGAGTTGTTTGAACAACAAGTGAAGCGGTCGCCGAATGCTATGGCTGTCGTATTTAATAATGAGGCTCTAACTTATGAAGAGCTAAATATTAAAGCAAATCAACTTGCCAATTATCTAGTAGATCATGACATAGAAAACAATAGGTTGCTGGGAGTTTGCGTGGAGCGATCTCTGGATATGGTAATTGCGTTGTTGGCTATTATGAAAGCCGGATGTGCCTATTTACCTTTGGACCCTAGCTATCCAAACTCACGGCTAACCTATATGTTACAAGATGCCAATGTTGACATAGTTTTAACTCAACTAGCTCTAGAGGATCAATTGGCATCAAATGAAATAGAGTTAATCATTCTGGATGACCCTTCTTTTCAAAATCAACTTGAAGATTATTCAATACAAAATCCAAAACCAACATCAGTCGGGTTAACCTCCCAAAGTTTGGCTTATGTCATTTATACGTCAGGTTCCACAGGGCAGCCAAAAGGGGTAATGATAGAGCAAGCTGCATTAGTGAATTTTTTATTTTCTCTACAAAGTTCCCTGGCAGGCAGATTTTGCTCCACTACAAAGTTGTTGGCTGTTTCAACTATCTCATTCGATATTTCAGTTTTGGATTTGTACGGTACGCTCTTATCCGGAGGGCAAGTCATCATAGCTTCACGAGATGACGCTAAAAATCCTTATAATCTTATAAATTTAATTGAAATTTATGATATTAATATCTTCCAAGCAACACCTACAACTTGGCAACTACTCATGGATGTAGGGTGGCAAGGTAAAAGTGATCTTTTGGCATTATCCGGTGGGGAAGTTATTGAAACGAAGTTGATAGATTATTTATTACCGCGTTGTCACCAGTTAATGAACTGCTATGGGCCAACTGAAACGACAGTATGGTCGATGATGTATAAAGTTGAAAGTAGTTCTGATGTTACGAATTTTAGTGGCTCACTAAACAATTACACTCACTATGTATTTAGTCATAACGAACAACTTGCACCAATCGGTGTAGTAGGGGAATTACATATAGGCGGTAAAGGCTTATCCAGAGGCTATCTAAATCGTCCAGAGTTAACACGAGATAAATTTATCCCTAATCCCTTCAGTGAAACATTGGATACACACCTTTACAAGACTGGTGATTTAGCTTGTTGGTTGCCTGACGGAAAACTAGAGTTCATAGGGCGTATTGATGATCAAGTAAAGCTCCGAGGATATCGTATAGAACTTTCCGAAATACAAATTCAATTGAGTCGCGTAAACGGCATAAAAAGAAGCTGTGTGGTTGTTTATGGGAGAGATTCTGGGAGGGCTCACTTGGTAGCCTGTATTGAGTTGAATTCAAAAGAGTTAAGTTTTGAACTGAAAAACCCAGAAAATAGAAAAATTTTAATAAAAACTTACAGAAATTTCCTCTCAAAAAATCTACCAGATTACATGATTCCATCAGAATTCACATTTTTTGATAACTTGCCTAGATTACCTAACGGAAAGATTGATCGATTATCCACCATTAAATCCTTGGATATAAATAAATCAGTAATTGAAAGTAATTTTATACCAAATGTTAAAAATAAAAAGGAAAAGATTTTATGTGAAATATGGCAAGAAATTTTTGATCAGAAGGGTATCACTGTAAAGGATAACTTTTTTGAGCTCGGAGGCGACTCAGTTGTAGCAGTGAAACTTGTCTCTCGTGCCAGACAGCGTGGATTACAATTTTCCTTGAAACATATCTTTGAAAGTCAGACCGTTGAGAAGCTAGCAGCGGTCATTGAGTTAGATAGTCAAACTGAAGTCAATCAATATGATGATTCTTCGACAGCACATTCTGCACTTATAGATCTATGGGATCAATATCTAGGTGAGGGGGCAGCTCATAGTGGCATCGACTTCTTTTCAAATGGTGGAAAACTAGCAGGTGCTAGAAATCTTGTACATGAAATCGAAAAGAATTTCAGTGTGCGAATGTCTATCGAAGATTTTTACGAAAATCCTACAATCGAATCACTTCTTGCCAAAATAGATAAAGGCAAATTGGATAAGAGCAAGCGCTTTAAAAATATAGTAAAAATAACAGGTAAAAATCGAAGCTGTATATCTGATGCACAAAGGCGAATATGGATACAGCATAATAAAAACCCAGGAACTCAATTTAATCTGCTAGAGAAAGTGAAGTTAAGAGGGAAACTAAATCCGAATTCATTAACTGAATCACTAGAAAAAGCGTTGTCTGAAAATGAGACATTCCGAACTCGATATTTGATGGAAGAAGACAACGTCATTCAAGTCGTTGGAGATAAAAAAGCAGGAAATATAAAATACCTGGATTTTTCAAAATCTTCAAATGTAATTGAAAAATCTGAAGAATACTACAATAAAGAGCGACAAAGGGTATTTGATTTAGAAAAAGGTGACCTATACAGAATCATATTAATAAAACAACAAAACAATACCTGGCTTCTAATTGTAAATATACATCACATAGCAGCGGACGCTGAAACTTTTAGAATATTAATTAGAAGAATTTCACAATATTATAATGGCAAAGCATTGAGTCATAAAAATAATATCCTGCCTACTTATATAGATTACAGTATCTGGCAAAATGAATGGATTCAGAGCAATAAATATAAAGAATTGGAATCATTTTGGATAAATGAACTAAAGCATCATAACGATTATCTCCAGCTACCGCTAGATTTTAATAGATCCATTGTACAGACCTACGAAGGGTCAGTAGAATGTGAGGCAATACCAGAATCCGTAATCGCTCAATGTCTGGATCTATCAAAAAAACATGGTGCCACATTATACGTAATCTTATTGACTGCTTATCAAGTTTTACTTCATAAAATTACCAACCAATCTGATTTTTTAATTGGGGCAGATGTTTCTAATAGATCTCCATCAGATATAAAGGAAACACTAGGTTTCTTCGTTAACCATGTTGCTATTCGAAGTAAGTTTTCTTCAACAGACACATTATCTGATCTAATAAATAGAGCTAAAGACAAAGTTTTTTCGGCAGTTTCTCACCAGGAGCTACCCTTCGAGAGGCTCCTTTCTGCACTTGGTGTCGCTAGAAATCCAGCTTATTCGCCATTATTCCAAACCAATTTTCTATTGAGCAACTCACCAATAGATGAACTAAATTTGGAGAGCGTTAGTGCATCGAGAATTGAGTTTGAGGAAAATTTCTCTACACACGACCTTACCCTCAATGTGAAATACTCAAAAGAAAAAGGCTATATTGCCACGCTTGTATATAATACTAATCTATTTAAGAAAAAAACAATAAATAACTTTTTAAAATATTACCTTTCTATCCTAAAAGTATTAAGTCTTTGTGAAAAAAAGAACCTGGAAGACCTTCTATTTATCTCAGAGCAAAAATTACTTCTCTCAGCATTAGAGAATAAATTTGGATATAGATCTGATCTAGCTTATACAAACAGAGAGAGTCAATTCTATCAAGCTGAAATGAAAGAAAAGCTTACAGAGATGAGTGATGAGCAAAATGTAACTAATGAACTAGATCATAAAAAAGATTTCTCACTTAGTCAGTATGTAATCATAGCTGATTGCAATTCAAATAATAACAATAAAATTGAGAACCTGATTGGAAAAATTTGGATCTCAAAGGCACTTAGTATTGATACCCTTAAGACAATACTGTCAAAAATTATCTCAAGACACGAGATTCTTAGAACCTTAGTTTTTGTTGAAGACGAAATTAGGAAAAATAGAGTTGTTGAAAGTTTCCAAGTTGAGGTCCAAAAAGTAGATTTATGCAAGTTAAATGAATCTGAAAAAAGAACTGAAATTCTTAATCTAGAATACTTAGAAAAGACGAGACTATCTAATTTAAATAGAGATTTACCAATCCGCTTTAAGCTATTAAAGTGTTCCGAAAACAGCTACCTTTTACTTGTGTGTATGCATCCAATGGTGTCTGATTGGAATTCCATGGTAATTTTTTCTAAAGAATTTGAATTACTATTCAACGAATATATTAATCATATAAAAAATGACCAATTAATACCTTTACCAAAGCAGTACACGGACTATGTAACTTGGCAAAGGATGTTACTCTCCAGTGAATTGCTGGAAAAACAATTAAAGTACTGGCAAAAGAAGCTTAAAGATTTGCCGTCAGTACATAGTTTACCCTTAGATAGACCACGTCCTGCCAAGCAAAGCTTTAACGGTGGGTGTCACTCGCAATCATTTGATGAAAATCGTCTTAAAAATATACAGCAATTCTGTACGGATCAAGACGTGACTCCGTTTATGCTATTTCATACGGTACTATCAATACTGTTAAGCCGCTATAGTAATGAGAAAGATATAGTCATTGGCACTGCGGTTTCTGGACGGATTCACGAAGATTATGCTTCTTTGATCGGATTATTCGTCAATAGCTTGGTACTGCGAAGCGATCTTTCTGTCAACCTGCCATTCGATAATTTTTTACAAAAGAATAGGCAGACAATTCTAGCTGCATATGAACATCAGCAGATTCCGATTGAATTACTGGTAGAGGCTATAAATCCAGAGTATAAGACAAACCATAGTCCGTTATTCCAAATAATATTATCTCTACAAGATAATAAACATCAAGAATTATTTCAGGGTGATGTAATCCTGTCAGGTGTGTCGAAAGAAAAATGCAGAACTAAATATGATTTGGAAATAAATATCGTCGAAAGTGAGCGTGAGCTGATATTTGTCTGGACGTATAATAAGGACTTGTTTGAAGAGGCGACAATAGAACGATTTGCTTCTAGTTTTCAGGTATTACTTGAAGATGCTATTTCAGCGCCAGAAAAGAAAATACAAGAACTATCCATACTTACTGAATCTCAGCGAAAGCAACTGCTGGTTGACTGGAATGATACCGCTGAAGAATATACACAAGATGTAAGTGTTTCTGAGTTGTTTGAACAACAAGTGAAGCGGTCGCCGAATGCTATGGCTGTCGTATTTAATAATGAGGCTCTAACTTATGAAGAGCTAAATATTAAAGCAAATCAACTTGCCAATTATCTAGTAGATCATGACATAGAAAACAATAGGTTGCTGGGAGTTTGCGTGGAGCGATCTCTGGATATGGTAATTGCGTTGTTGGCTATTATGAAAGCCGGATGTGCCTATTTACCTTTGGACCCTAGCTATCCAAACTCACGGCTAACCTATATGTTACAAGATGCCAATGTTGACATAGTTTTAACTCAACTAGCTCTAGAGGATCAATTGGCATCAAATGAAATAGAGTTAATCATTCTGGATGACCCTTCTTTTCAAAATCAACTTGAAGATTATTCAATACAAAATCCAAAACCAACATCAGTCGGGTTAACCTCCCAAAGTTTGGCTTATGTCATTTATACGTCAGGTTCCACAGGGCAGCCAAAAGGGGTAATGATAGAGCAAGCTGCATTAGTGAATTTTTTATTTTCTCTACAAAGTTCCCTGGCAGGCAGATTTTGCTCCACTACAAAGTTGTTGGCTGTTTCAACTATCTCATTCGATATTTCAGTTTTGGATTTGTACGGTACGCTCTTATCCGGAGGGCAAGTCATCATAGCTTCACGAGATGACGCTAAAAATCCTTATAATCTTATAAATTTAATTGAAATTTATGATATTAATATCTTCCAAGCAACACCTACAACTTGGCAACTACTCATGGATGTAGGGTGGCAAGGTAAAAGTGATCTTTTGGCGTTATCCGGTGGTGAAGCTATTGAAACTAGGTTGGCAGAATTTTTGTTATCGCATTGTAACAAGTTAATGAACTGTTATGGGCCAACGGAAGCAACAGTATGGTCAATGATGTATGAGATTAAAAATAATTCAGACGTCATGAGACTTAGTGGCGGGCTTAAAAACTACACTCACTATGTTTTAAATCATAATGAAAACCTCGCGCCAATCGGTGTGGTAGGAGAACTACACATAGGAGGTAAAGGGTTATCTAGAGGTTACCTAAATCATCCAAAATTGACTACTGAAAAATTTATTCCTAGCCCCTTTAGTGACGCACTCCATACACGCCTATACAAAACTGGTGATTTAGTCTGTAGGTTGCCCGATGGGTCGATTGAGTTTATTGGGCGTATTGATGACCAAGTAAAGATTCGTGGATATCGAATAGAGCTTTCCGAGATACAATTTCAATTGAGCTGCGCAAAAGGCGTAAAAAGAAATTGTGTGATTGTCCATAAACAAGAGTTTGGAAGAGTCCGCTTGGTGGCCTGTATTGAATTGAATTCAACTGAGTTATCTATTAAACAGAAAGATAAAGAGAAGAATAGAACACTTACTAGAAAATACAGAGATTTTCTTTCGAGAAAGTTACCAGATTATATGATTCCGTCAGAATTTATGTTTTTTGATAGTTTCCCTGAATTGCCAAATGGAAAGGTTGATAGAAAATCCCTTGTTCAAAATATTGATCTCGATGAGATTAAAGTTGAGAATCGTTTTAAATCCAGTATTTTCAAAACAAAGGAAAATGTCTTATGTGAAATATGGCGGGAAATTTTGGGTGAAAATGAAGTTACTATTAAAGATAATTTCTTTGAGCTTGGAGGCGACTCAGTTGTAGCAGTGAAACTTGTCTCTCGTGCGAAGCAGCGTGGATTACAAATTTCATTAAAAAATATCTTCGAGAATCAGACGGTTGAGAAGCTCGCAGCAGTCGTTGAGCTAGCAGATCAAGCTGAAACCAACCAAGATATAGTTAAAGATGCAAAGTCGAAATTGCCATCTCAATTAGAGATATTGAGTAATCAGGTAAGAGATTCAAGCGATTTCAATCAATGGGTACTATTGGAATCTCCTTTGGATATGAACTCTGCCAGACTTGCGGCTGTAGTAGAAGAGTTGCTTAGAAGGCATGATGTATTACGGCTTCGGCTTAATAGATTGAAAAGTAACGTATATCAAGAGGTGAATAAAGATATGCTAGCCAGCTCGACTTATTATTTCGATTTTAGAAATATGGCTGAAAGTAATCGATCTTTTGCTTTTCAAGAGCAGTCTAAAAACCTTTATTCAAAAATTGATACGTATAATGGTCCGACATTTATAGCTGCATATTTTGATTTTGGATTAAGTCCTGGCCGACTACTAATTATACTGCATCACTCCATCATTGATTCTATCTCATGGCAGATAATTCTATCTGATATCGAGCAAATCTTCCTTCAATTGCGCACCTCTAAAGTTATAAAACAGACAATAGAGAAGAGACCATTTAAAAATTGGTCAGATAGTTTAGATAAATATTCAAGAAGCGATGAACTTATTTCTGAAAAGGATTATTGGTTAGCCCAGTTATCAGAACAATTTTACACTCCGAAAGAAAGCTTTCATGATATAAGTTCTGATACCTTAAAGCTCGTAAACTACAATATTCGTTTAGAAAGAAAATATTCTGAAATAATTACTGGGGATGGGAAATGTGTATATAAAACTCATACCATCGAGTTACTTTTGACTGCTTTGTTAGCGTCGTTTTACAAAATAACTAGCTTATCATCTCTAGGAATATATCTTGAATCTGATGGTAGATCTGTAGATCTGTGGGGTGTGGATAACCGTGAAATTGTCGGTTGTTTCAAAGTTGTGCATCCTTTTGTTTTGTCCTCAAGTAATCCAGAAAGCTTTTCTACTACATTAAAGCAAATAAAGGAAGCGAAACGTCGCATCCCTAATGCTGGGGTTGGGTATGGATTAATAAAGTCGACCATTGATGGACTTGATTTTTTGAACTCAAGTTCAAAATCAGAAAAGAGTCTTTTGTTTAGGTTTTGTGAGAATGATCAAAATTTAAAAAGTGATGTTTTTAAATTTATCGATAAGTCATCAGATTCAACGGTTAGTGCTTTAGCTCAGAAGAAAAATAAATTAGTTGTGACAGGAATGTATTTAGATGGAGAGCTTAATTTTTCTTTTGAGTGTTTTTCAAATGAGATATATGAGCAGTTTATAGTTAGCTTTGCAGATCAATATGTACATGCACTTAAGAAATTATCCGAGGAATTGAAAATCCTTAGGTGTAGGCAGAAAATTCTTGATGATAATTTTGATGTGATTATGCCCACTGGGGAAATATCTGAGTTAGAAGGTATTGAAATATGAAAGTTGATGAGCTTTTTGAGTTACTTCGCCAAAAAGATATCCGTATTAGTATCGCAGATGATAATCTTAGAGTCCTGGATCCGAATGGGAATATTACGTCAACAATTATTTCTCAATTAAAGTCTTTTAAAATCGAGCTAATTGACATATTAAAGAGTGCAAGCCCCTTCCAACCTTCAGATTTTCCTTATGTTAACTTTGAAAATGAAGCAATAGATGAGATACAGGAAAAAAACCTATATTTGGATGATGTGTATATTACAACTCCAATGCAAGAAGGTATGATTTATCATGGGATATTAGATGGTAGCGCTAAATCATACACAAATCAATTACATGCTTCTATCAAAGGGAATCTTGATGTAGTAGCATTTCATACTGCATGGAAAAATCTGATCGAGAGATACAGTATTTTTCGTACTAGCTTTAGTGACTCAAAGTATAAACAAATACACCAGATTGTACATAAATCTGTTGATTTAAAAATAAGAATTGAAGATTGGCGAGAATCTGATTGTAAAAATTTTGAGGAAAAATTAGATGCATTACACTTTGCAGATAGAAATAAGGGTTTTGATTTTGGTTTTCCACCTTTAATTCGATTAACTTTAATACGTCTTTCTGATGATGAGTGGCATTTTCTTTGGACCCATCATCATATAATAATTGATGGATGGAGTTTGCCGATCATTTTTCGGGATCTAATAGAAATTTATCGGTCCTTAATTAGTAAGGATACTCCAGAGTTATCTCCAGTGATTCCTTACAAAAATTATATTGCCTGGCTTTTTAGTCAGAATCATAATAATGCCAAGATTTTTTGGCGGGATCATTTGGCGAATATCAGTCATCCTACGCCGTTAGCTGTTAATAGGCTTTCCTATATTTCTGATCAGCCTGATTACCACGTTTCGAAATTAATTATACCAAATAAATTGAGCGGACAAATAGCAGACTATGCAAAGAGAATGCATAGAACACTTAATACCATTGTTCAGGCTGCTTGGTCCTACTTACTATATCGTTATAGTGGTGAAGATAGGGTGGTGTTTGGAGCTACCGTTTCCGGACGGCCAACAGAGATAGAGGGGGTCGAAGGCATGGTGGGTTTATTTATTGCCACCGTACCTATCCCTGTGACTTTTGCGGATGATTGGACTTTGGATTCAATATATGGGCAATTGCAGATCGGTAATATTGAAAGAGAAAATTTTTGTTACTTAGGATTGCCGGAGATACAAAAGCAGAGTGATATTCCACCGGGGAATCAGCTTTTTGATAGCATTTTATTGGTTGAAAATTATCCTATTGAAGGTCTATTAGAAGGGCTAAATAATCAGCATGAGACTGATATTACTTTTGAGTCAATTCATTGTGCAGACCATACAAATTATCCATTAACAGTTGAAGTTAGGTTTACGGAACAGATTGAATTAAAGATTACCTTTAATAAGGAGCAATTTTTAACTAGTTCAATCGAGCAAATGCTTAAACATCTAAAGAATATACTAATCTATTTTACAGAAATTAAGGAAAATCAACACCTGAATCGGATGGATATTTTATCCGATGATGAGCATGAGAATTTAACTGACTGGAACAACACACAAGCAGATTATGCCGATAAGTATTGTATACACGAAGTATTTGAGCAGCAGGTACAATCTACACCTGATGCTATTGCTGCTGTGTTTGAACATGAATCTCTGACATATCGAGAACTCAACGAGCAAGCGAACCAACTTGCACATCTACTGGTGAAGCAAGGTGCACAGCCAGACGGATTGATCGCCTTATGTGTAGACCGCTCACTGGAAATGCTTATCGGTATATTGGGTATCCTCAAAGCCGGGGGCGCCTATCTGCCAATTGATCCGACTTACCCAGAGGAGCATATCGATTATATTCTGAAAGACTCAGGCGTTGTAACCGTAGTTACACAAAGTGAACTTTTATCTGAAATATCATTTGAGGACTTGAAAGTTATTCCGATAGACGTAGATATGAGATCCGCGTTGCTATCTGGGTATAGTAAAGATAACTTGGGAGCGCAAGCTTTATCTCTGTCTTCAACGCATCTTGCTTATGCTATCTACACCTCTGGTTCTACAGGGCAACCCAAGGGTGTTTTACTCACGCATCAAGCAGCAGTTAATTTGGCACAGTCCCAACAGCAGCTGTTTGAAGTGGAATCGCACAGCCGGGTGCTGCAGTTTGCATCACAAAGTTTTGATGCTGCGGTTTCCGAATGGTTGATGGCCTTACTAAAAGGCGCAACATTATATATTTGTAGTCACGTAGATAGGCAATCGCCACAGATACTAGAGCGTTATCTAGTTGATCGAAAGATAACTCATGTCACTCTGCCACCGGCTCTGTTAGCGCATATCTCTCCAGACAAGGCTTACGCCTTGAAGAGTTTGATCGTTGCAGGAGAAACCTGTGATAGTTCACTTGCCCATACTTGGTCAGAACACTGGCGCTTATTCAATGCATATGGCCCCACAGAGGGAACAGTATGTGCCAGCGTGGCAAAGTTGTCTCCAAGTGAGCCAGTGTCAATCGGTCGGCCTATAGACAATGTACAGTTGCATGTGCTGGATAAGCGGATGCAACTGGTACCGATTGGTGTTATTGGCGAGCTACACATCGGCGGTATTGGCGTAGCGAGAGGCTATCTGAATCGCCCTGAATTAACTAAAGAAAAATTCATCCCAAACCCCTTCGGTAGTGACCCAAAAGACCGACTATATAAAACCGGCGATCTGGTACGTCGGCTGCCTGATGGCAACTTGGAGTTTATGGGCCGTATTGATGATCAGGTGAAGTTGCGCGGCTTCAGAATTGAGCTTGGGGAAATTGAATCCGCCTTATCAGAAATTAACGGTATCAAACACAGTGTGGTGCAGGCCCGCGAGGACGCAGGCCGAGAGAAGACGCTGGTGGCTTATGTGGTATTGGAAGCAGCGGCGTACGCGCAGGAGCAGGAAGAATCAGCACGAGCAGAGCGTCAGCAGTACATAGAAGAGTATAAGCGCACATTAAAGGCCCGTTTGCCAGCGTATATGGTTCCCTCAGTCTATGTGTTCTTGCCAGAGTTACCTTTGACTCCAAATGGGAAAGTAGACAAGTCAGCACTGCCAGCACCGGACGAGAGTGATTGGGTGAAGGCGCAGTATGTGGCCCCACGAAACGACGATGAGGCGCGGCTGTGTGTTCTTTGGAGTAACATTTTAAAGGTATCAGAAGTCGGCGTTCACGACGACTTCTTTGCCTTGGGTGGACACTCACTACTGGCTACCCGCCTGGTCAGTCAGATCAGACAGGAATTTGAAGTAG